>NZ_JAKRML010000015.1:0-135082 GCF_022346505.1 Achromobacter sp. ACRQX | reverse complement strand
CGTTGAGTTCTTGAGGCGTCCGGCACGGTGGCGGCCCGGGGCGCGCGGGGCCACGATTGCGGTCCGGAGCCTTCGCTCCGGACTGCCCCGTCGTCATCGTCGTTGTCGCCTTCGGCGCCTGCCTTCCGATTCCCTCGGGCTTATCGACGCCCCGCGCACCCCGGGCCGCCACCGCACCGGACTCGAGCAATTGAAGCTTGCCGGGCGGCGGGACGGTCAGCGTGCTTGGCGTTCTGTTGGAGATGTGCCCGGGTTAGAAGCGGCTTGCGGGGCCCGTCCACGTTCGGCCGCGCGGGCGGCCTCCGGGGACTTACGCTGCGTCTTGCGTCGTGGCGATGACGCTTCGCGTGTGGCGGGAGATTCACGGGTGTCTGGCGACGTTGGCGGTGATCACCGCGCCTGGTGTCTGACACCCGCTGAGACGAGGTGTCTAACACCCGCTGACCCGCTGAGACATCGCGGCATACCGACGAAGCTCTCCCCTGGGTGTCTGACACCGTCGTATTGCTACCGTCTGGTTGCTGCTATTGCATTGCTGTCATGAAACGCCGCTATAGTCGGCCGCGTCTTGTTGCCCTTGCCTGAATGCCATGCCTTTGCCCTTGCGCCTGCCCCTGCCCTCCGCGCCAGCCGCGCTGCGCGTCCTCGCCGTGCTGGCCTTTGCCGCGGGGCTTGGTGTGTGGGCGTCGATCCTGCTTGCGCCGCAGCCCGGCCCCCTGCCCCCGGCCGTCTCCGCCGCTGCACCGCGCGCGGCCGATAACACGCCGGTGGCGTTGTGGTTCGGCAAGGATGAGGCTATGCGTACGCAGATCACCGTCCTGGGCGTGATCGCGGCCGGCCCTGACGGCGCGGCGGTGTTGAGCGTGGACGGCGGACCGCCGCTGGCGTGGCGGGCCGGCGCGGAAGTGGCGCCGGGCATCGTGCTGCGCGACATTGCGGCGGATGCCGTGACGGTTGAACAGTCGGGCCGCGCAAGCCGTCTGGCGACGCCGGCGGCCCAGGATGCGCCGGGCGGGATCACGCGGGAGAAGTAGGCGTGGGACGGGTCCGCGACGCATGAGCCAATGACAGGCGGCAGGCTGGCAACGCTGCGCGTCCTGACGAACGATCTATGAAATCGGCGGTTCTTGAACCTGCATCTCGTGAACTAGCAGCCCGTGAATGTTCGGCTTGCGACTTAGCAGCTTGTGACTTAGCACCTTGTGACTTAGCAGCTTGTGACTTAGCAGCTTGTGACTCAGCAGCTTATGACTCAGCACCTTGTGACTCAGCAGCTTGTGACTCAGCAGCTCGTGACTCAGCAGCTCGTGACTCAGCAGCTCGTGAATCAGCATCTAGTAATTCAGCAGCTAGTGACAAAGTCGCGCAAGGACGGACCGGGCGATCTCCCGGCGTGCGCATTACTGTCATATTTCATGTCCACAATCCCGGGCTTCAACAGATAGACCGGAGTTGCAAAGTGCGTCAGTTACCGCGCGGGCTTGCCCGCCAGCAGGGCTTCACCCTCATCGAGATCATGGTGGTGATTGTGATCATGGGGATTCTGGCCGCGCTGGTGGTACCGCGTGTGCTCGATCGCCCCGACCAGGCGCGCCAGGCCGCTGCCCGTCAGGACATCGGTGGCATCATGCAGGCGCTGAAGCTGTATCGCCTGGACAATGGCCGCTATCCCACTACTGCGCAGGGCCTGCGGGCGCTGGCGCAAAAGCCTGATGGCGTGGCCAACTGGCGCGGCTATCTGGACAAGCTGCCCAACGATCCGTGGGGCCACCCCTATCAATACCTGAGCCCCGGCGTCAAAGGCGACGTCGACGTCTTCTCGTTTGGCGCCGACAACAAGCCCGGCGGAGAAAGCGGCGATGCCGACATCGGTTCCTGGGACCTCTGAGCGCGGTTTCACGCTGGTCGAGGTTTTGGTAGTGCTGGTGATCGTGGCCATTGCCGCGAGCATGGTGAGCCTGTCTGTCGGCCGCGGCGACAACCGCTTGCGGGCTGATGCCGAGCGTCTGGCCGATGCGTTTACGGTGGCGCAGAGCGAAGCGCGCAGCGATGGACGCAACATACGCTGGCTGGCGAACGGCCAGGGCTGGTCGTTCGAGCGCGCGGGCCGTTCGGCGGGCCCCACGGCGCAGGACGATATTCCCGTGCCTGTCGACCGATTGGAAAGCGATGAGGTGCTGCGGCCTCAGTCGTGGTCGGTCGCGCCGGTGCAATGGCGGTTGGATCCGGACCGCCCGCTGATCTTCAATACCGAATGGGTTGCCGCGCCGATGACGCTGACGCTGAGCGCGGCGGATGCGCACGTGACGCTGCAACGCGACGCTGCGGGGCGCTATGAGATTCGCTGAGATGGCTTCCGAGGTAGCCGCGGATGAAGTCGTCAATGAGGCTGTTGATGATGCTGTCGATGAAACTTTCGGTGTGCCTGTCGATGAAGCCGTCGATGAAGCGGTCGTTGAAGCCGTCGATGAAGCCGTCGATGACGCCGTCGACAAAGCCAGCAATGCCGCCACCGGTGACGCCCGCCACGGCAACGCCGGGGACTCTGCCCCAGGCGCCAGCGGCCAGGCTCACCCGAGCGCGGCGGGCGCCGCGTTTCCCCGTCCGCGCAACCGCGAGCGCGGTTTCACGCTGATCGAAGTGCTGGTCGCGCTGGCGATCATCGCCGTGGCGATGGGCGCGGCGCTGCGCGCTACCGGCGTGATGGCGGCAAACAATCGTGCTTTGCAGGACAAGTCGCTGGCGCTGCTGGCCGCGCAGAATGCGCTGACGCAATTGCGGCTGGAACAGGCCCTGCCACGCGCCGGCACGCAGATGGTGCCGTGTCCGCAGGGCGGGCTGGCGTTGCAATGCGAACTGGTGTTCACCAATTCCATGAACCGCAGCTTCCGGCAGGTGGCCGTGAAGGTCCACGACGCCGCGTCTTCGCGAGAAGGCGCGATCCTGCTGCAGCTCGACGGACTGCTGTCCAGCCTGCGATGACGATGCGCCGTTCTCCGCAATCGCAGGCCGGCTTCACGCTGATCGAGGTGCTGGTCGCCCTGGCGCTGATGGCGCTGGTCAGCCTGATGGCCTGGCGCGGACTGGCCAGCGTGTCGGGTGCGCGCGATCTGATTGCCGCGCAGGCCGAGGATACGGATGCCATCGTGCGCACGTTGGGGCAGATGGCGCGGGACGTCGAGTTGTCGTACACCGGACCCGCCTTTGATTCGCCGGGACTGGACGCGGTGGCGTTCACGACGGGCTTGCGGCTGCTGCCGCGCGCGGCGGGCGGGCAGACACTGGAGATTTTTCGTCCCGATCCGGATGGCAACGGGTTGTGGCAGCGTATTCAATGGCAGGTGCGCCGCGACGGTTTGTGGCGGGTGGGCGGACCGTCCGCGCAGCGCAGCCCGTTGCCTGCGGCGAATGACGGCGTGCTGTTGCTGCCGGGCGTGCGGTCGCTCGCGCTGCGCGCTTGGGTGCCGGGCGTGGGCTGGGCGGACGCCAACGCCTCGTTTGCCGCCGCGCCTAGCGGTCTGGAGATCGCGTTCGAACGCGGGGTGCCGGGCGACCTGCGGCGCTATACGCGCGTCCTGGAGCTGCCATGAGCCGGGTGGTCGTTCACGGAACTGGCAGGGGTGGCGCGCGAGGCGCAAGGGGCGCAATTGGCGCAATTGGCGCAATTGGCGCATCTGGCGCATCTGGCGCATCTGCTGCATCTGCTGCATCTGCTGCATCCGCTACATCTGCTGCATCCGCGGCATCTGCTGCATCTGCCGCATCTGGTACATCTGCTGCCTCTGCTGCATTTGGCGCACGCAACGCACAAGACACAGCCGCCGCGCGCTACACCCCCACCGCGCTCCGCCAACGCGGCGCGGCGGTCGTCAGCGCGCTCATCGTTGTCGCAATCGTGGCAGCGCTGACGACCAGCTTGTTTCAGCGGCAGACTGCCAGCACACGCCGCGTGGAAAATGAACTGGCGCGGGTGCAGGCGCGCGCGATGCTGGCGGGGGGGATCGACTGGGCGCGCCTAGTGGTACGTGACCACGGCCGGCGCGAGCCCACCACCCGCGGCGACCAGATCTGGGCCACGCCGGTGCTGGACACCCGCATCGAACGTCCGGGCGACGATCGCGTGGCGGTGTTTTCGGGCGGTGTGCAGGACGAGCAGGGTAAGTACAACCTTTACAACCTGGCGCGCAACGGCGTGCCGCAGCCGGAGCAGGAAGAAGTCCTGCGGCGTCTGCTGGGCACGCTGGAACTGCCCGATACGCTGGCCGCGCGGATCGTCGACATCGTCGCGTCGGCACAGCCGCCCGCGCTGGCGGCGAATGCCTCGAACACCGGCCCTAACGCCACCCCTAACGCCACCCCAGACACCGCCCCGAACACCGCAGCGCGGCCCGGCCCGCAGGCGCGCGCGCCGCTGCCGCGCGGGGTCGACGAAGTGGCCGCCCTGCTGGGGTTGGAGCCGCCGATGCGCAATGCGCTGCGGCGCACGATGACGCTGCTGCCTTCGGCCACCACGGTCAACGTCAACACCGCGCCCGCCGAGGTTATCGCGGCTCTGGTGCCGGGGCTGTCGCTGGCGCAGGCGCGCGCGATGGCGGGCGAGCGCGATCGCGGCAACTGGTTCAACAACACGGGCGATTTCGCCAACCGGCTGGCGGGCACGGGCGTGAAGACGCCCGCCCCGTCGGTCTCCACCAACAGCGGCTGGTTCCTGGCCAGCGGCACCGTGGTCTACGAACGGGCGCGCGTCTCCATGCAGGCGCTGATGCGCAGCGCCCCGCCGGCCGCGCCCGAAACCATCTGGACGAGAGAAACACCTTGAAGAACACCCTGCGAATCGCCCTGCCCGCGCTGGAGGAATTTGGCGCCGATTCGCCGCTGCCCTACGCGTGGTTCGACCGGCGCGGCCGCTGCGTGCGGCAAGGCGAGCTGGCGCTGCGCGCGCTCGGGAACGCCTGGCCACAGGCCATGTGCGAAGCCGTGCTGCACCCTGCCGACGTCATCGCCGCGACGGTGCAGATCCCTGCGGTGGCGCGCGCGCATTTTGGCGCGGCCGTGCGCGGTGCGCTGGAACCGCTGGTGCTGAGCGATCTGGATAGTCTGGCGATCGGGTACGGCTCGCGTGCCACGGACGGCTCCGTGCCGCTGGCGTGGTCTCCACGCGAGCCGGTTCGGCGCGCGTGGAGCCTGCTCAGCCAGCAAGGGCTGCGCGTGCGCGCGCTGATCGCGCCGCAGGCGCTGGCGCCGGCCACGGATGCGCCGTTGCGCGATCCCGCGGATCCGCGCTGGCACGCGCCCTCGCCCGCATGGTCGCTGGCGATGCCGCAGCTTGCCCCGGTCAGCGTGTCGCGCTGGCAGCCGGTGTGGCGCTGGGGCGCGCTGGCCGCGGTGGTGTGGATTGCCGGACTGAATATCTACGCGGCGCAGTTGCGCGGCGAGGCCGACGCCTTGCAGCGCGGCATGCACGATCAGGTACTGGCGGCCTTTCCCAACGTGCCGGTCGTGCTGGACCCGGCGCGTCAGGCGCAGCAAGGGCTGGAGGCGTTGCAAGCCAACCGCGGCGCCGCCAGCGCGGGCGACTTCCTGCCGCTGGCGCGCGCGGCCGCGCAGGCGTTGCCCTTTGCGGCCGACAAGGTCGCGCACCTGACCTACGCCGATCAGGCGCTGACGTTGCAGCTGGCGGACGCCGGTCCGCAGGCGCAACGCGTCGCCGAAACCCCCGCACTGATTCAGCAGGCCGCCGCTTTGGGGCTGAAGCTGGAACGCGGCGACACTGACAACACCTGGCGCATCGTGCGCAGCCAACCATGAAACCGCTTTACCGACTTCAAATCGCGTGGCAGGCCGCGCGCAAACCCGTGGACCCGGCGCTCGCGCGCGCCCGCCAGCGCTATCAGGCGCTGGCCCCGCGCGAGCGGCGTCTGGTCACCGGAGCCGCCTTGCTGCTTGGCGCGGCGATCGGCTTCGTCACCTTGATCGAACCCGCCCTGAACACCGTGCGCAAGCTGCAGGCCGAGCTGCCGGCACTTCGCGCCCAGGCCGCCACCGTGGCCGACCTGACCGCGCAAGCCGCCGCCCTGCGCCAGCGCAGCGCCGCGCCCACGGGTGGGATGCCCAGCACGACGGAACTGGCCGGCAGCCTGGAACGCGCCGGCCTGCCCGCGGGGCAATGGAAGCTGGCGGATGCGGAAGGCGGTGGCGTGGAACTGTCGCTGGACCAGGCGCCGTCGTCGGCGCTGATGCGCTGGCTGGACGGTGCGGGACGCGATTGGGGGCTGGCCATCTCCAAGGTGGACCTGTCACGCGCCGCGAACGCCAATGGACGTCCGCTGCCGGGCCTGGTCAACGGCAAGATCGTGCTGCTGCCGCCGCAGGCGGCGGGGAGCCGGTGATGGTCGTGAAGATTCTCTTGGACCGCGCGGCAGGCCCGCGGGTGGTTGGCACGGTGTGCGCTGCAATCGGGAGCTACTCATGCCTGTGAAGCTTCCCTCGCGCCGCGTCGCAGGACTGTGGATCGCCGGCGTCCTATGCGCCGCCGCCGCGGGCGCCACTGTGCTGCCCGCGCGCTGGGTGTTGACGCTCTTGCCCGCCGACGCGCCGGTCACGCTGGCCGACGCCAGCGGCACGCTGTGGCAAGGCAGCGCCTGGGTCGCACTGGGCGCCCAAGGGGCGCGCCGCGTGCTGCCGCAACCGGTGCAGTGGCAATGGCGCTGGGACACGTTGGCGCTCGACATTTCGCATCCCTGGCTGCAGGGCACCTTACGCGCGCGCCCCGGGTGGAACGGCCTGGCGCTGCCTGCGTCGTCCCTGCGCGTGCCCGCGAAGGTCCTGCCCGCACTCGGTGCGCCTTGGAATACGTTGTCGCCGCAAGGCATGCTGGAGATAAGTTGGCAGCCCCTGCGCCTGGGCGCCCCGCTCCCCCCCGGCCCGGCCGTCGACCTGCGCTGGCGCAACGCGGCGACTGCGCTCTCGCCCATCACGCCGGTGGGCACCTACTTGTTGCGCGCGCAAGGCGGAAAGAGCGGCGCGACGCTGGTCCTGAGCACGGAAAGCGGCCTGCTCGACGTGAAGGGCCAGGGCGGCACCGGCCCCCGCGGCTTGAACTTTCAGGGTGAGGTCACCTTCGCTCGTTCAGCCAGCGAAGCCGACCGCGCCGCGCTGGACGGCCTGATGTCGACACTGGGCCGCCGCTCGGGCGACACGGTGACGTTCAGCGTGGGGAAAGCGGCGCGTTAAGTGTCGAAGTTCATTTGAGGTGGAAGCTCGACGCCATGGATGTCAATGACTTAATGAAGTGTGGTTCATTTGCTCTGTCCGCAATGGCTCGTTGAACTTGGCATTCGTCCACAAAAAGTTCATTGAACTTGGTAGCGGATCGAGTCCATCACATCACGATGCTCTCCAATCCCAGTCCCCCTTGCGCACCCTAAAACGGCGGTGAGCCAGACCTGGGCGACCAACGACCACGACTGGCCAGGAGCGGTCCTTGATCGCACCGCTTTACATACCGAGTTCCTAAGGTCTGCCCGTTCACTTAGCGATACATCGCTTGGCGGGAGGTATTCGACACGCACAATCACCGCGCATGCTGCGCCGGTAAGTCTACCGACGTCCGTGCGAATGACTCGGCATATTTTGCCGTCTGCGGGATTTTCCATGCCTGTACTCCTGGGCGTCGAAAGCACGGATTCGTACCACCACCGCTGAATGTCCAGCAAGCCGCCGGCTCGCGAGCCTAGGCTGCACTTCAAACCAAGTGCCTTCAATTTAATGGTTCGAGGTCCGGCAGTCGGCATTCAATCGCGAGGAGTGCTGTCCCGTCCGGCAACCGGTAATTGTTATCACCGAGCCATGTGACGGGCTCGCCGTCGCGCAAGCAACAGTAGTAATTAGCCCAGGCCCCGTCGTGGTTTGGAGCAGCCCTGTAGCGACGTTGGATGATGTACGTAATCCCGTTGGCGTCCACCGCTACTATCTCAGTGGCGCGTTTGGTATGGTCTAGTGTCATGACGCGGCCTCTATCTGAGGGGTAGTGCTCACCTCGTGCGGTAAGAGCCTCTCCGCCCGTTGTGCTGACGTGGACGATCCCCGGCGCATGCCCGACGCACAAGCGAAGACGTCCAGAGCCGACTGCACTGGGTACACTTCAAGGTACGCACTTAACCGGCGTAGTGATAGTTGTCCGGCGTCCAAGGGTCATCAATCAGGGGGGTTGCTGCCTTGGGCACGACGGATTGAGCGTTGTGGTTTGACTGTAGCGCCGGAAGTGCGGCGCCCTTCGGTGAAAGATGTTTCTCGGCTATCTGATGCAGACTTGTGACGAGCTGATTGATAAAGGGGAAGGGCATTTAGGTTCCATGGTGTCTGCGGCAGACGAAGCCCGGCAGTATTCATAGCGATTCAATCCTGGGCATGTGCCACAGGTTGTTGTGGCCGACGCCACCCCTTCACAGTACGCTCGCCACTCCTGATAACCTAAGCCTGAATTGAAACAAACCAATCCCCCGTGAATCGCGAGCCTCACTCTTCTTTGAGCGCGCGCATGCGAAAACGCACTCGAGTAGAGTGCTAAGGTGCGCGGGCTTCGCGAGCCTGTCATCAACGCCATGAGATTCCGCTCCGAGGTCCGAGGTCGCGATCTCGCTGGATCCCGATTGGCTGAAGTGGCGCCGCGCACGCATCGAGGCCCCGGAAGAAGGATTTCAGAGGAAGTCATCGGAATCTGCGCGGAATCGCGCGGTAATGGGCTTGAAAAGCAGGTCGGTGGGGCCGGCTCAACCTAAGCGGTGGGGCAATCCATTTTGTGTGTCATTGTGAAACGCTCATATCTTTGTGACTGCCAATCACCCATAGTGGGTACAGGGATACTTTTCCCTGGAAAATCTAGGACATACATTGAAGATTGAAACTGGTATTGTGAAGTGGTTCAACAACGACAAGGGCTTCGGCTTTATCATGCCGGAGCTCGGCGGTAAGGACCTCTTCGCGCACTACTCTGAGATTCAGGGTAGCGGGCACAAATCTCTCGAAGAGAACCAGCGCGTGACGTTCGTCGCCGGCCAAGGGCAAAAAGGTCCTCAGGCGACAATGATCAAACCGATTTAAGAAACTGGCTGGCTTGTCTGAAGGCAAGCCGTCTGGCACCTAGCAAGTGGGGCCGAATCCTTTGAAACAGGGGATTCGGCCCTTTGGCTTTGGACGACAGCATAGCTATCTGAACTGTCCAGATTAAACAGTCGATGCCTATGGCGACACCCTGCTGTGTTATGTCTCATTGCTAGCCATAAAAACTTCTCCAGATGGCGACTCCTGGACCTTCCTGAGGACGTTGCATTACGTGCAACTGGCCGCGCTTCGCCATACCTCCCGTGCCGAAATCAGACACCTTATCCGGAACGATTTACCGGGTGTTTTCTACTTATATCGTCTTGTTGGCGATTTCGATAAAGTGTCGTTTCCATGACCAGTACTTTTCGTGCGGGCGTCGGAAAGCTCGCTCTGACAGGTGAGGCGCTCAATGACCACAAGACGAGAGTTTCTAGGCTCCAGTGCACTTGTAGCGCTCACTGGCACGACGCTTGGTCCGGGCCGGGTACGGGCACAGGCAAGCGCGGATCGCCCTGGGTTCTTCGGGGCGAAGGACATCGCGGAGGCTGGGTTCATTTACGGCCTGCCTATCGTGATGAACTACGCCGTCATGCATGAGTACGCGGTGGATCGCGGCTCGGGGCAATTCAAGGCACCTTTCAACCACATCAAGAACGAACCCAACGTATTCACCTACAAAGACACGGCGATTGTCACGCCCAATAGCGACACGCCGTATTCCTTCGTGTGGATGGACTTGCGGGCAGAGCCGGTAGTGCTTTCAGTGCCGGCGATCGACCCGAAGCGCTATTACTCGGTCATGCTCTGCGACGGCAACACCTACAATTACGGCTACATCGGCACTCGCACCACCGGAAACGAGGCTGGCGACTACATGGTGGTCGGACCCGAATGGAAAGGTGCCGTCCCGGCGGGCATCAAGCGGGTGTTTCGGTCCAGCACACAGTTTTCGCTCGCCGGCTACCGCACCCAACTTTTTGGTCCAGACGATCTCGACAGCGTGAAGGCGGTCCAAGCTGGTTACCAGGTGCGAATGCTCTCGGCGTACCTGAATCAGGCGTCGCCACCGGCCGCAACAGCCATCAGCTTTCCCATGATCAACAAAGAGTTGGCGAAGACCAACTTCTTCGAGTTTCTGGACTTTGCGCTGCAGTTCGCGCCTCCACAAGCCAACGAGCTAGCAGTCCGCGCGGAACTCGCGCGCATCGGCGTGGGGGCAGGCAAGACTTTCAACTTCAGAGATTTGCCGCTGGACCAAAAACTGGAGATCGGCCTTGGCATGAAAGAAGGCCAGCGCAAAGTGGACGAAGCCGTCGCCAGCACCGGAAAGGCGATCAATGGCTGGCGGCTAAGCGGACTGCCGGGTAACAGCGAACACTACAATGGCGACTGGCTCAAGCGCGCCGTCGCCGCTCAGGCAGGCATCTATGGAAATGACCCGGACGAGGCGACTTACCCGTTCACCCGCGTAGACGCAAATGGTCAGACGCTGGACTGCAGCAAGCACAATTACACCCTCACGTTTCCGGCCGGCGCGTTACCGCCGGTCAATTCGTTCTGGTCGCTGACTATGTACGACGGCAAGTCGCAGCTACTGGTCAGGAACCCGATCGACCGCTACCTAATCAATTCGCCCATGCTGCCTGCGATGAAGGTTAACGCGGACGGGTCATTGACACTCTACATCCAGCACAGGACGCCGGGCGGCGACAGGCAAGCCAACTGGCTCCCCGCTCCCGATGGGCCGGTCTACCTGGTAATGCGGCTGTATTGGCCAAAGATCACACCACCCTCGGTCCTGCCAGCCGGGGAAGGGACGTGGCAGCCGCCAGGGGTGGAACGTGTCGTATAGGTTCTGGAGAAGAAAGGCCAAGTTCGGTGAACCAAATCTCAAGTTGGATGAACTTCGACATCAAGGGCGGCGACGGGCAGGAGACGGTGTCACGAGAAGGTGTCAGACACCGGGCAGAGTTTGTAGAACGAAGTGAGGTGTCCGACGCCAAGCAACTGCCAGCGTTACGCGTCCCGCGTCACCCGCAAAATTTCCTCCGGCGACGTCTGCCCCGCGTCCACCCACCGCTGTCCGTCCTCGCGCATGCTGCGCATCCCCGACGCGGCCGCGGCGCGGCGCAGTTCGCGTTCGTCGCGGCCTTCGTGAATCAAACGGCGGGCCTCGTCGTCCACCGTGAACAGCTCGTGGATGCCCGAACGGCCGCTGTAGCCGGTATGGTTGCAGGCCTCGCAGCCGACGGGGTGGAACACCTGCACGCCGTCCAGCATCGACGGCGCCTTGCACGCGGGGCATAGCTTGCGCACCAGGCGTTGCGCCAGCACGCCCAGCAACGACGACGCCAGCAGGAAAGGCTCGACCCCCATGTCCGTCAGGCGGGTGACCGCCGAGACGGAGTCGTTGGTGTGCAGCGTGGCGAGCACCAGGTGGCCCGTCAGCGACGCCTGCACCGCGATCTGCGCGGTTTCCAGGTCGCGGATTTCGCCGATCATGATGACGTCCGGGTCCTGGCGCAGGATGGCGCGCAGGGCCAGCGCGAAGCTCATGTCGATCTTGGCGTTGACCTGCGTCTGGCTGATGCCGGCCAAGTCGTATTCGATGGGGTCTTCCACCGTCAGGATGTTGCTGGTGGAAGCGTCCAGCCGGCTCAGCGCCGCGTACAGCGTGGTGGTCTTGCCGCTGCCGGTCGGGCCAGTCACCAGCACGATGCCGTGCGGCTGCCGGATCAGGCGGTCCAGCTGTGACAGCACGCCGGGGCTCATGCCCAGCTTTTCCAGTTGCAGGCGTCCCGCTTCCTTGTCCAGCAGACGCAGCACGGCGCGTTCGCCATGGCCGGTCGGCAGCGTGGACACGCGCACGTCGATCGGCCGGCCGCCCACGCGCAGCGCGATGCGGCCGTCCTGCGGCAGGCGCTTTTCGGCGATGTCCAGGTGCGCCATGATCTTGATCCGCGAGATCAGCGCGGCATGCAGCGCCTTGCGCGGGGACACCACATCGCGCAGGGTTCCGTCGACGCGGTAGCGGACCACGGAATGCGTTTCGAAGGGTTCGATGTGGATGTCGCTGGCGCCGTCGCGCGCGGCCTGCGCGAACAGCGCGTTGATCATACGGATCACGGGCGCGTCGTCCTGCGCTTCGAGCAGGTCCGCCACCTCGGGCATGTCCTGCATCAGGCGATCGAGGTCGATCTCGTTTTCCGCCACGCCCATGACCGACGCCGCGTCTTCCGAGTGGCTGTAGGCCGCGGTCAGCAACGTCTCCAGCGCTTCGTCGTCGATCTGCGTGAGGCCGATATCGCCGTGGCAGCGCCGGATTTCGCGCACGGCCCATTCGGGCGTGCGCGGACTGACCGTCAGTTGCGCCTGCCCACCGCGCAGCGAGAGCACCGCGCGCTGAGCGCGGGCCCAGGCGTAGGGCAAGGGGTGCGCGCTCATAGCAGCTTCTCGGGGTCCACCGCCACCGTCATCATGACCGGCCGCGGCGCGCGGATGGGCTGCTGCGCGGGCGCGGGCGGCGCGCCGGGATACTGGCGCACCGCAAAGGTCTCCACCGTGGTGGGCGGCGGGCGGCGCAGCGTTTGCGCCTGCTGTTCAGGACGAAGATCGTAGGCGTTGTTCGACACCGACGGCGCGGAACCCGGCAGCGGCAGGATCGGCGCCTGCATGTCCGGCAGCGCCCAATGATCGCGCGGCTGCACGGCGCCCTGCGCGCGGCGCATGTAGTCGTAGCGGTCCATCGTGACGCTGGCGCTGCGGTTGGCGTCGCGCACCACGTAGGGACGCAGGAACACCATCAGGTTGGTCTTGGTGCGCTTGCGCGTGTCGTAGCGGAACAGCGAACCGATCACGGGCAGCGAGCCCAGGCCCGGCACGCTGTTGGACGTCAGCGTCACGTTGTCTTCCAGCAGGCCGCCCAGCACGATGATCTGGCCGTCGTCGATCAGCACGCTGGTGTCGATGGCGCGTTTGTTGGTAACGATGCCGGTTGTGGGCGTCGAGCGGCTTTCGTCGATGCTGCTGACTTCCTGGTAGATGTCGAGCTTGACCGCGCCGCCTTCGGAGATCTGCGGGCGGATGTTGAGCTTGAGGCCCACGTCCTCGCGTTCGATCGTCTGGAACGGGTTCGAGCTGCCGTTGCTGCCCGAGGTCACGTACTGCCCCGTCACGAACGGCACCGTCTTGCCCACCAGGATGCTGGCCGACTGGTTGTCCAGCGTCAGCAGGTTGGGCGTGGACAGGATGTTGGCTTCGCCGGTGTTCTGCATGGCGCGCGCCAGCACGCCCAGGTTGATGACTTCGTTGCCCAGCACATCCACAGTCCCCTTCACCACGCCCAGGCTCAGACCGCCGCCCAGCGCGTCGATGGACGTCGGGCCGTTGCCGGTGATGCCGCTGCCGCCCAGGTTCGTGCCGCCGATGAAGCTCGTGCCGTTGCCGTTGATGTTGCCCGCGCCGGTCATCCACTGGATGCCGAATTCCGCGGCCTTTTCCTCGCTGACTTCCACGATCAGGCTTTCCACCAACACCTGCGCGCGGCGCTGGTCAAGCTGGTCGATCACTTCACGCAGGCTGCGGTACAGCGGCTCGGGCGCGGAGATGATGAGCGAGTTGGTCGCGGGATCCGCCTGGATGGTGGCGCCGCCCGCGGAATACGAGACCGCCTGCGACGAGTTGTCTTCGCGCGCGATGCGCTCCTGTTCGCCGGACAGGCCGCCACGCGACGAGCCCGACTGGCTGGTCATGCCCAGCCCGGCCTGGTTGGACGTGCTGCTGGCGGTGTTCTGCGTGCGCGCGCCGCCTTGCGTGCCGCCGGTGCTGCTGCTGGCGCCGGGGGCCGCGCCGGGCGCGGAATTGGCCTGGCCCGTCAGCAGTCCGCCCAGCACCTCGGCGATGCGCGTGGCCTGCGCGTTGCGCATGTAGACCACGTGCAGGTTGCCCGCGCGGTTCTGCTGCGCGTCCAGCTTCTGGATCAGCTCGCGCGCCAGCCGCGTGCGCGCCGGGCTGCCCGAACGCACCAGCACGCTGTTGCTGCGCGGATCCGCCACGATGGCGATGCGCTGCGTCGGATCGCTGCTCTGCGTGTCCAGCAACTGCGAGGCCAGGATGGCGATGTCCGTGGCGATGGCCGACTGCACCGGCACGACGTCGGTGTCCATCGAACTGGGCACGTCGATGCGCGCGATGACGGCGGC
Source organism: Achromobacter sp. ACRQX (assembly GCF_022346505.1). Classification (NCBI taxonomy): domain Bacteria; kingdom Pseudomonadati; phylum Pseudomonadota; class Betaproteobacteria; order Burkholderiales; family Alcaligenaceae; genus Achromobacter; species Achromobacter sp. ACRQX. Next base: position 120,776 of record NZ_JAKRML010000015.1, on the reverse strand, counting down.
AATGCGTTCCAGGTTGTCGGCATAGTCCGTCACGACCAGCGTGTTGTTGCCGGGGTACGCGTTGATCGGGTTGTTGGGCGGCACCATCGGGCGCAGCACCGGCACCAGGTTCGCGGCATTCTCGTACTTGAGCGGAAACACGCGCGTCAGCATTTCGCCGCTGTTGCCGCCGCCTTTGGCAAAGGCCGACACGGGCACGGGCGCCCTGCCGCCCGCGGCGGTGGCGGCGCCCGCCGGCCGGGCTCCGCCCACGCCCGGACCACCCACGACAGCGCTGCCTTGCAGCTTGGCGTCGGCCTCGGGCACCACGCGCGTCACGCCGTCGACGTCGACGATGGCAAAGCCCTGCAACCGCAGCGCGCCCGTCAGCATGGACAGCGCCTGCGCGCTATCCACCGGCCGGTCCGAAACAAGCGTGAGCTTGCCCTTCACGCGAGGGTCCACCAGGAAGTTGCGCTGCGTGAACAGGGACAGCGCGCGCAGCACCGCGGGGATGTCCGTGTCGACGAAATTCAGGCTGACGCGGTTGTCCGCCTGTTGTGCGCGCGCCGTGCTGGCGGCGGGTCCGAGTTGGCTTGCGGCAAGCAGGAAAGCGAGGCTGAATTGCGCGATGTGACGCATGACGAAATAGTTGCCCGAGACGTGAAATCGTTTGAGAAAACGTGAAAGCGCGTCGGAGTATACGGGGTGTGACTGCAACACTACGGTCATATTTCCAAGGCAAGGTAACGGGCTGGAAACCCTTTAAATTCGGGGCTCTTGGCGATTTCGGCAGGTGCTTCCGCTTTATTACAGTCATGCCTTCCTTTCGCTATGAAGCCACCGACGCGCTCGGCAAAATCGTGCGCGGCACGATCGACGCCGACTCCGAGCGCGGCGCCCGCAACCAGTTGCGCGGGCGTGGCCTGTTGCCGCTGTCGACCTCGCTGGCGGCGCGCGCCGAAGGCATGGGCGCGGCGCTGCGCACGCGCCTGTCGGACGCCGACCTTGCGTGGCTGACGCGACAGCTCGCTAGCCTGCTGGCCGCGCGGCTGCCGCTGGACGCGGCGCTCAGCGCCACGCTGGAACAGGCCGAGAAAAAACATATCGCCGCCACGCTGGGCGGCGTGCGCGACGACGTGCGCGCCGGCCATCGCCTGTCGGCCGCATTGGCCTCGCGGCCACGCGACTTTCCCGAAATCTACCGCGCGCTGATCGGCGCGGGCGAAGAATCGGGCGATCTCGCGCAGGTGATGGAAAAGCTGGCCGACTACATCGAGGAACGCAACACCCTGCGTAGCAAGGTCATGACGGCGTTCATCTACCCGGCGGTGGTGGCCAGCGTGTCGGTGGTCATCGTCATCTTCCTGCTGGGCTATGTGGTGCCGCAGGTGGTGTCGGCCTTCAGCCAGGCCAAGCAGGAACTGCCGCTGCTGACGCGCGTGATGCTGGGCCTGTCGGATTACGTGCGCGAATGGGGCGCGGTGACCGGCATCGCCATCGTCGCGGTCATCGCGTTGTGGCGCTACACGCTGCGCGCGCCGGCCGCGCGGCGGGCCTGGCATGCGCGCGTGCTGCGACTGCCGCTGGCCGGTCGATTCGTGCTGGGGGTGAATGCCGCGCGCTTCGCGTCCACGCTTGCCATCCTGTCGGGCAGCGGCGTGGCCCTGCTGACCGCGCTGGAGGCGGCGCGCCGCACGCTCAGCAATGATGTGCTGCGCCTGGCGGTGGACGAAGCCGCCGCGCGGGTGCGCGAAGGCGCGGCGCTGTCGTCATCGCTCGGAGCGCAGAAGGTCTTCCCTTCGCTGCTGGTGCACCTGATCGCCAGCGGCGAAAAGACCGGCCGCCTGCCCGAGCTGTTGGACCGGGGCGCGCAGAACCTGTCGCGCGACCTGGAACGGCGCGCGATGGCGATGACGGCCCTGCTGGAACCGGCGCTGATATTGCTGATGGGGGGATTTGTCCTGCTGATCGTGCTGGCGGTGATGATGCCGATCCTGGAGATGAACCAGTTGATCAGGTAGGGATGCGGGCCGCGGAAGTACTGGCGGCAGGGGTACGGGCCAAATGCATGCGGGACCAATGGATAACGGCCCGATGGAGACGGGCCGCATCATGGCGCGGCCCGTGAAACATGAGGATCAGAGCGCCTCTTCGTCGCTCTCGCCGGTGCGGATGCGGATGGCCTGCTCCACCGGGGTCACGAATATCTTGCCGTCGCCGATCTTGCCGGTGCGCGCGGCCTTGACGACGGCTTCGATGGCGGCTTCGACCTGATCGTCCGGCAGGACGACTTCAACGCGGATCTTGGGCAGGAAGTCGACCACATATTCGGCGCCGCGATAGAGTTCGGTGTGGCCCTTCTGGCGGCCGAAACCCTTGACTTCGGTGACGGTCAGCCCGCTGACGCCGACTTCCGCCAGCGCCTCGCGGACTTCGTCGAGCTTGAAGGGTTTGATGATGGCGGTGACTTGTTTCACGTTGGTCGTCCTGGGTTTTTGATGTGTTGCGTCGCCCTGCCGCGCTGCCGATCGTCTTGTCGGGCGGGCGCCGGGCGCAATGGTTAAGAGAATAACACCGGGCAGGCGCGGCTGCGGCTCCGGGGAAACGCGCGCTGGCCCTGCCCCGCAGCGCGCCCCGCTTGCCGCCGCCCCAACTTGGTGCGCGGCGACGCCGTCAGCCCTTGGGCGTCTCGTCGGGAATGGTGTCGGCCTCGCGCATCCAGACTACCGATTCCGAGTCACTGGGCGCGCGCCAGTCGCCGCGCGGCGACAGCGAACCGCCGGAACCCACCTTCGGCGCGTTCGGGATGCAGGTGCGCTTGAACTGGCTGGTCCGGAAGAATTTGTCCAGGAAGATCTTCAAGTTGCGCTTGATGGCGGCCAGATCGTACTGGTTGCGGGCCACGTGCCCGGCTTCGGGCCAGGCGCCGGCCTCGCGGTCGCGCCAGGCCGTCCACGACAGGAACGCGACCTTGGTCGGCGCAAAGCCGTAGCGCAGCGTGTAGTACAGGTTGAAATCCTGCAATTCATAAGGACCGATGGACGCTTCGCTCTTCTGCTCGGGCTTGTCGTCCGCGCCCCCCGGCACCAGCTCGGGACTGACGTCCGTGCCCAGCACGTCCAGCAGCACCTGCGCGCCGTCGTCGCCCAGGCGGCCCGATTCGGCCACCCAGCGCACCAGGTGCGTGATCAGCGTCTTGGGCACGCTGGCGTTCACGCTGTAGTGCGACATGTGATCGCCCACGCCGTACGTGCACCAACCCAGGGCAAGCTCGCTGAGATCGCCGGTGCCAATAACGATGGCGTTGCTGAAGTTGGCCAGGCGGAACAGGTGGTTGGTGCGCTCGCCCGCCTGCACGTTCTCGAACGTGATGTCGTAGACCGGCTCGCCGTTGGCATAGGGATGGCCCAGGTCTTTGAGCATCTGCAGGCAGCTGGGGCGGATATCGATTTCGGACGCCGTGCAGCCCACCACCGCCATCAGGCGGCGCGCCTGTTGCAGCGTGCGGGTGCTGGTGGCAAAGCCCGGCATCGTGACGGCCAGGATGTTTGAGCGCGGCAGGTCCAGCGCGTCCATGGCCTTGGCGCAGACCAGCAGCGCGTGCGTGGAATCCAGCCCGCCCGAAATGCCGATGACCACCTTCTTCATGCCACTGGCGGACAGGCGCTGCACCAGCGCCTGCACCTGGATGTTGTAGACCTCCTGGCAGCGCGCGTCGCGGCGCTGGGGGTCGGCCGGCACATACGGGAATCGCGCCACGCGCCGTTCGAGCGGCAGTTCGGCGTCTTCCAGCGGCGGATTCACCGGCACCGCCACGCGGCGGAACTTGCGAACTTCATCCTGGTGGCGGCGCACCGACTGGCCGAAGGTGCTCTGGCGCATGCGCTCGCGCGACAGGCGTTCCAGGTCGACGTCCGAGAACAGCAGATGGGAATGGTTCAGGAAGCGTTCGGATTCGGCCAGCAGTTCGCCGTTTTCGTAGATGAGCGCCTGGCCGTCCCACGCCAGATCCGTCGAGGATTCGCCCCGCCCGGCCGACGTGTACATATAGGCCGACAGGCAGCGCGCCGACTGCTGCGACACCAACTGGTGGCGGTATGCGGACTTGCCGACGACGATGTTGGAGGCCGACAGGTTGACCAACACCGTGGCGCCGGCCAGCGCGGCAAATGACGACGGGGGAATCGGCACCCAGACGTCTTCACAGATTTCGACGTGGAACTGGAACAGCGGCAGCTTTTCCATCTGGAACAGCAGTTCGGCGCTAAACGGGACCGTCTGGCCCAGCAGGTCGATCTGCGCGTCGATGGCGCAATCGGCGGCGCTGAACTGGCGGGCTTCGTAGAACTCGCCGTAATTGGGCAGATAGGTCTTGGGCACCACCCCGAGGATGCGGCCGCCGGCCGCCACCACGGCGCAGTTGAACAGCTGGTGGGCGACCCGCAACGGCGCGCCGACGACGATGGCGATATCCAGATCGGCCGTGGCCTCGACCACTTGCGCCAGCGCGGCTTCGCAGGCGTCCAGCAGGGCCTTCTGGTGAAAGAGGTCGTCGCAGGTGTAGGCCGACAGGCCAAGTTCGGGAAACGCCGCCAGCACCGCGCCGCCCTGGGCGGCCTGCTGCGCCAGCGCGATGGTCTGCGCGGCGTTGAAGGCGGGATCGGCGACCCGGCACTCGGGCACGCCGACCGCGACCCGGGCGAAGCCGTGGGAATACAGGTTGAAGAACGGGTTCGACATCGGGGATTTCGCCTGGAGTTTCGCTGGGGGTTTTGCCTGGGCCCTGGAGTTCGTAGGCCCTGGAAACAACCGCCGGATTATCTCACGGCCCTCTGGCGGCGGCCTGCCTCCGCGCCCTTGCCCCTAACGCGGCATTTTGCCGTCCGTCAGCCCCCGCTCGAACGGCAGGGCCGCGTCGCCGTCCACGACAGGCCCCTGCCGGTCGCGCTCGGCGGACAGCGCCGCCTGGATGGCGCTGTCGCGCAGGTAACTGCCCATCGCGCCGATGTCCGCCCCGGACGGCTGCTGGTACAGGCGCAGGCCCAGCTCCGGCAGAATCGCCAGGAGATGGTCGAAGACGTCGCCCTGGATGCGTTCGTATTCGACCCAGGCGGTCACGGCGGTAAAGCAATAGACCTCTACCGGAATGCCCTCGGACGTGGGCTCCATCATGCGCACCATCATCGCCATGTCCTGGCGGATCTCGGGATTCTGCTTCAGGTAAGCCAGCGCGTAGGCGCGCAGCGTGCCGATGTTGGTCAGCCGGCGCCGGTTGGCGGGCACGCTGGCCAGTTCGCCCAGCGTCTGGTTGGCCTGGACGATGTCCTGGGTCTTGGTCTGCAGGTAGTCGTGCAGCAGCCGGAACTTCATCAGGCGCTGCGGCTCGTCGTCGGCCAGGAATCGCACGCTGGCGGCGTCGATTCGGATGGTGCGCTTGATGCGCCGGCCGCCCGATTCGAACATATGCCGGTAGTTGCGGTAGCTTTCCGAGAACAGCTTGTAGGTCGGCACCGTGGTGACGGTGTTGTCCCAGTTCTGCACCTTGACGGTATGCAGCGCGATGTCCTTGACGAAGCCGTCGGCGTTGCATTGCGGCATCTCAATCCAGTCGCCGATGCGCAGCATGTCGTTGCTGGTGAGCTGCGTGCTGGCCACGAGCGACAGCAGCGTGTCCTTGAACACCAACAACAGCACCGCGGACAGCGCGCCCAGGCCGGAAATCATCCACAGCGGCGACCGGTCGATCAGAATGGAAAGCACCAGAACGGTGCATACCGCCGCAAGAATCAGCTTGCCGATCTGGATGTAGCCCTTGATGGAGCGGGTCTGCGCGCGGGTCGTGGCCGAATAGGTGTCCTGCCAGGCGCTCAGCACGCCCGAAAACGCAATGAACACGCAGATCCAGGCGCCCGCGTGCGCCAGCCGGCCGACGATGCTGACCGCCCGTTCGGCATGGGGCACCAGGTCGATGCCCACGGACACCACTGCAAACGGCACCGCGTACCAAAGGTTCTGATACGCCCGGCGGCGCTGCAGCGCCTTGTCCCAGTCGACGCGGCCGCTGGCGACCAGCAGCCGGTGTGCCAGCAAGAGGACGACGCGGGCGACGACCCACTGCACGAACAACGCGGTCAGGATAAGCACGCCGATCCCGATCAGCGTCTGCGCCCAGATCTCCCGCGGCATGTGGGTATCAAGTTGGGTGACTAGCTCTTCCCATTCCAGGGGCATGGATCCGTACTCGCTTTTCAGGTCTTGAAACTAACCGGGGATTATCCGACAACTCGCCCCGATCGCGGGTTCCGGCCCCGCATAACCGGCCCCGGCATTACCCGGCGCGGCGCGAGGCCCTATAATCCCGGCCATCATGGCAAAGACTCCCTCCCCCGATCAAAACCAGTTCGCCAACAAGGCGCAGGCCTGGTCCGCCCGGTTCTCCGAGCCGGTTTCCGAACTCGTCAAACGCTACACGGCGTCCGTGGATTTCGACAAGCGCCTGGCGCGCCACGACATCCAGGGCTCGCTCGCGCATGCGGACATGCTGGCCGCCCAGGGCATCATCGGCGCCCAGGATCTGGCCGACATCCAGCGCGGCATGACCCAGATCCTGTCCGAAATCGACGCCGGCTCGTTCCAGTGGCTGCTCGACCTGGAAGACGTCCACCTGAACATCGAAAAGCGCCTGGTGGAACTGGTGGGCGACGCGGGCAAGCGCCTGCACACCGGCCGTTCGCGCAACGACCAGGTCGCCACCGACATCCGCCTGTGGCTGCGTGACGAAATCGACACGCTGCAGGTCCTGCTGCGCCAGCTGCGCCACGCGCTGGCCACGGTCGCGCTGGAAAACGCCGGCACCATCATGCCGGGCTTCACGCACCTGCAAGTCGCCCAGCCCGTCACCTTCGGCCATCACCTGCTGGCGTACGCCGAAATGTTCGGCCGCGACGCCGAGCGCCTGGCCGATTGCCGCCGCCGCGTGAACCGCCTGCCGCTGGGCGCCGCCGCCCTGGCCGGCACGTCGTTCCCTATCGACCGCGAACGCGTCGCCAAGACCCTGGGCTTTGAAGGCGTGTGCCGCAATTCGCTGGACGCCGTCTCCGACCGCGACTTCGCCATCGAATTCTGCGCCGCCGGCGCGCTGATCATGACGCACATTTCGCGGCTGTCCGAAGAGCTGGTGCTCTGGATGAGCCCGCGCGTGGGCTTCATCGACCTGGCCGACCGCTTCTGCACCGGCAGCTCGATCATGCCGCAGAAAAAGAACCCCGACGTGCCTGAACTTGCCCGTGGCAAGACCGGCCGCGTCAACGGCAATCTGGTCGCCCTGCTGACCCTGATGAAGGGCCAGCCCCTGGCCTACAACAAGGACAACCAGGAAGACAAGGAAGGCCTGTTCGACACCGCCGACACGCTGCGCGACACGCTGACGATCTTCGCGGACATGGCTGGCGGCATCAAGGTCAAGGCCGACAACATGCGCGCCGCTGCGCTGCAAGGCTTTGCCACCGCCACCGATCTGGCCGACTACCTGGTCAAGCGCGGCGTGCCCTTCCGCGACGCCCACGAGGTCGTGGCCCACGCCGTGCGGGATTGCGAACAGCGCGGCTGCGATCTGGCCGACCTGTCCACCGCCGAACTCACGGCCTACCACCCCAGCATCACCGAAGACGTGCATCAGGTGCTGACGCTGGAAGGTTCGGTTGCCGCGCGCAAGCATGTGGGCGGCACCGCTCCCGAGCGCGTGGCTGAAGAAGCCCAGCGCGTTCTGGCGGAAACGGCGGAAGGCTGATTGCCGCTGCGGGCTGCGGACGGGCTGTGGGGCCCGTCCTTGAGAGCGGTCGTTGAAGCCGGTATCCCCGGCCCGCGTCAAGGTCAGTCATGCAAGGCCCCCTTCCCGGGGGCCTTGTTGTTTCTATTCCGCCAACCAGCCGTCCAGTTCCCGGGCCAACGCATCGAAAACGCCCGCCACCCGCTTCACGCGCCGCAGATCGCCGTGCATGGCAATCCAGACATCGACGTCAAAACCGATTTCCTGCGCCAGCACCGGAACCAGTCCGAGCGGCTTCGCGAGCTGACGCGGACATACGCCCACGCCGAGGCCCGCCTTCAAAGCGGCAAACTGCGCCACGTGGTGGTCGCAAGCAATGGCGAACGGCTGGTCGGCGTCGATCACGCCCTGCTCGGCCAGCACGCGCCGGTCGGCCAGGCGGCGGTCGGGGCCGATCATCGGCATGTGCCGCAAGTCGTCGCGGGTTTGCGGGAGCCCATGCGCCTGGATGCAGTCCGCCGTGGCGAACAGCCCGACCCGCAGCGCGCCGGCGCGCCGCGCCACCACGTTGGCTTCGCTGGGACGCAGCAGCCGGACCGCGATATCCGCTTCCTGCCGGGGCAAGGCCTCCAACCGGTCCTGCACGCTCAGCTCCAGCCGCACGGCCGGCAGCGTCTGGCGGATTTTCAGCAGCATCGGCGGCAGCACCTCCACGCCCAGCAACTCGCTGCTGGTGATGCGCACGACGCCTTCGGCCGCATCCGCCCCCTCCCCGGCCCGCCGGCTGAACGCTCGCGCCGCCGCGTCCATGGCCTCGACATGCTCGCCCAGTTCGCGCGCGGCGTCCGTGGGTTGCAGCCCGGCCGGGGTCCGCAGAAAGAGGCTCACGCCTACACTGCCTTCCAGCTTTTCGATGCGGCGGCGGGCGGTGGCCTGCGCAATGCCCAGCATCCGGGCCGCGCCCGACAGGCTGCCGGTGCGCAGCACGGCTAGAAAGACGCGCTGGCTTTCCCAGTCGAGAGAATCAATGCTCATACAAAATCTGCTAACGGATGGTTCATTATGGCGGTTCCCAGCGGCCGGCATCCCGGGCATCCTGTCGCACTCCATTGAAGTTGAAGGAACCCGTTCATGACCCTGACCGGCCAATGCCGCTGCGGCGCCGTCCGCTACTCGATCGATCCGGCCGGCAAGCCGATGGTCTACGCCTGCCATTGCCAGAACTGCCAACGCTGGAGCGGCAGCGCCTTCGGGCTGCACCTGCTGCTGCCGGAAACGGCGATGAGCATAACCGGTGCGCTCGATGAATACCGCCATGAACACGAGGGAAAGCGGTCTTGCCAGTTTCTGTGCGCGTGCTGCCACACGCGCATCTTCAACACGACCGAGGCCGCGCCCGGGATGCGGGTGTTGCGCGCCGGCACGCTGGATGAAGCAGCCGAGCTGACGCCGGCCGCGCATATCTGGACCCGGCGTAAACACGCTTGGCTGAACTTGCCCGCTGACGTGCCGAGCTGGCCCGAAAGCCCCTCGCCGGAGGAATTTGGGCGGGTGGTGATGGGAGGGTGATGATGGGCCAGTGATGCGCGGCTGGCCGAAACGTCGAGGCGTCGGATTAGCCCGCGCAACGGTTCTCCCGCCTACACGATGGAAACTTCCAGCCGGCGGCCGAGTTTTCCAAGCGCCGCCTCCACCTGTTCGATCCGCGACCCGTGCCGCAGATTCAGCAATCGATCCACTTGCGGCGTATGAACGCCAAGCCTGCGAGCCATCTCGGCTTTGCGCACGCCTTGGCGAATCATTTCATTCGACAGAAACACCTTGCTGGTAACGACCGCCGGCAAGGTGACCGCATACGGCGATGACGTTTTCTCCGACGGCATCGGGATCAAGCGACGTTCATCGAAATAGATCTCCAATGCCGCCTCAAGCGCTTCCAGCGCGTTCACCTGCGCATCTTGCTCATCCTCGCCGACGCTCGTCGCTTCCGGAAAATCCGGAAACAGCACCAGAAAGGTGCCGTTCGTATCGGGAGTCAACGTGTAGGGATAGGTCAGCATGGCAGGCGCCAGCATATTGCGCTCTGCCCCCTCGCACATTCCCGATCGAGCCTAAATCAGACTAACGCACGTCGGAGGGAGAGCTTCCGTCGCTTAACCCACCGATGGCGCGTCCCCAATAACGTTGGATATGATTGCGGCTTCCCGTAGCCCGCCCACGTCCCATGCCCACCCTGAGTGCGTCGTCGAAGCACTTCCCGCTTTCCCGCGTATCCCGAATCGTCTTGGCCGTCCTGTGCATGCTGGGGACCGCCGCCAGCGGTCCCGCCCACGCCCAAACCGCCCGCAAACCCTCCCCCTACGAAAACGGCCGTCCCCTGCGCCCCGACGAGGTCGAGGCGCGCAAGGCGGAGGACGCGCGTTGGGGAGGCCCGCGGTTCCTGGGGAAGATCCAGACCCGGGCCGAATTCGATCAACTGGCGCGGGTCTACAACGCCGGCACGCCGCTGGAGATTCCGCATGTGCTGTTCGTCATCGACCGCCAGCGCGCGGATCGCATCTATTACCTGCACACGCCCCGGTATGGGCTGCACGAGACTTTCGCGCGCGAGCGGCGTCTGCTGTCGGGCGACAAGGCCAAGCTGATCGCGCAGTACAAGGATCCGAACCGGCGTCTGCTGTTCGGCACGCTGAGCTGGCAGAACGGCCTGCCGGGCTACACCTTTGAATTCTGGGAAGGCGATCTGCTGACGCCGGAACTGCTGACCCTGACCGCGCAGCGGCTGGCGGCCACGTTCTACGAGCCGCTGCGCTTCAAGAGCAATTCCACCTTGCAGGAGCAGACGGCGCAGCGCGCCGGGATGGATGTTGTCACGCAAGAGGCGCTGCTGCGCGAGCAGACCTTCCTGCCGCTGAATACGGGGCGCGCGCAGGGCCGGCTGCGCATCGTCAAATCCGTGGACGAGACGCCTGACCTGTCGCCCACCGACATCGTGGTGCTGGACGAGGTGCCCGTCGCGCTGACGCCCGTGGCCGGACTGCTCACACAGCGCCCGTCCACCCTGCTCTCGCACGTGAACCTGCTGGCCAAGGGCTGGCGCATTCCCAATGCCTATGTGCGGGACGCCGTGGCGGCGTTGCGCAAGCATGACGGCCAGTGGGTCGAGCTGATTGTCGAAAGCAACGGCTATCGGGTGCAACGCATTGCACAGCCTGCGGTCAATGCCAACCAAGCGGCAACGACACCCGCAAAAGCCGCCACGCCGCTGCCCAAACCCGATCTGTCTGTGCGCGCCGTCAAGCCGCTGTCCGGCATGACCACGCGCGACAGCCGCTACTGCGGTGTCAAGGCGGCGAACCTGGGCGCGTTGAAGTCCGTGCTGCCGCCCGCGGCCAACGTACCGGACGGCTTTTGCATTCCGTTTGCCCAGTACGCGGCGTTCATGCACAAGCTGGGCGTGCCTGCCCGCTTGGCGGCGCTGGAACAACGGGCCGACTTCGCGTCCGACGCCAATGTGCGGCGCGCGGAACTGGCCAAGCTGCGCCAGGACATCGCCGACGCACCGCCCGACGCCCTGTCGGCCGACTGGCTCGCCCGCTGGAAAAAACAGCTGGGCGGCCGCGGCGTCTTCGTGCGCAGCTCGTCCAATTCCGAAGACCTGCCAGGCTTCAGCGGCGCGGGCCTGTACACCACCGTGCCGAACGTCACGCAGGCCGACGCGCTGGCCCGGGCCGTGCAGACGGTGTGGGCGTCGGTCTACAACTTCGAGGCCTACGAAGCGCGCCGCGCCGCGGGCTTCAACCAGGACGCGGTGGTCATGGCCGTGCTGGTGCAACTGGCCGCGGCATCGGACAGTTCGGGCGTCATGATCACGCGCGATCCCTTCGATGCCTCGCGCCGACACGTCACGTATCTGTCGGCCAAGCGCGGGCTGGGCATCAAGGTGGTGGAAGGCAAGCGCCAGGCCGAGCAGGTCATGTATTCCAGCTGGTCCAAGGCGGTGCAGGTGTTGAGCCGGTCGGCCGAGGACACGGAGCTCGTGGCCGCCGCGGGCGGCGGCGTGCGCGAAGTGCCCATCGAGGGCGGCCGGCAGGTGCTCAATGACGCGCTGGTCGCGCGCCTGGCCGCCGTGGGACGGCAGGTGAAGAAGCGGCTGGGAAATGCGGACCAGGACATCGAATGGGCCGTCCAAGGCGACGAGATCCTGATCCTGCAGGCGCGGCGGTACATCGACGGAAGCCGCTGACAGCAATCGCGCGGGGCGGTAGGCGGCTTGCCCAGCCCGGACTGCATGAACCGCGCCGCCAAAGGCCGGCCGGATCGCGCATGTTGCATCGGGCACAGCACATCGGCGCGGTAGAACCGGCAAAGCAACAGAGACCCGGCGCGGACATTGCACCCGCGCCGGGTCCCGCCTTCAGATGTGCAACGCGTGCCCCAGCGCCTTGAGCGCGGCCTCCTGCACTGCCTCGCCCAACGTGGGATGCGCGTGGATCGTGCCCGCCACGTCTTCCAGCGTCGCGCCCATTTCCAGCGACTGCCCGAACGCCGTCGACAGCTCCGACACCGCGCGCCCCACCGCCTGCCATCCCACGATCAGATGGTTGTCGCGCCGGGCCACCACGCGCACGAAGCCGTCGGTGGATTCCAGCGTCATGGCACGGCCGTTGGCGGCAAAGGGGAATGCCGCCGTCACGCAATCCAGCCCGGCGCTTTCGGCGTCCTGCGGCGACAGGCCTGCGACCACGACCTCGGGGTCCGTGAAGCACACGGCAGGAATGGACGCCGGCTGGAAGTGGCGGCGCTTGCCCGCCACCAGTTCGGCCACCATCTCGCCCTGCGCCATCGCGCGGTGCGCCAGCATGGGCTCGCCTGCAATGTCGCCAATGGCCCAGACATCCCGCATGGACGTGCGGCACTGGTCGTCGATGCGCAACGCGTTGCCTTTGCGATCGAGCTGCAGGCTTTCCAGTCCCCAGCCCTGCGTGCGCGGGCGGCGTCCCACCGAGATCAGCACGCGGTCGGCGGGCAGCAGCGTTTCGGCGCCGCTGGCGTCCTGCACGCGCACCGCGTCGCCCTTGCCGTTCAGTCCCAGCACCTTGCGACCCAGATGCAGCGCCACGCCCATCTTGCCTAGCGCGGCCGCGACGGGCTTGGTGAGTTCGGCGTCGTAGGTCGGCAGGATGCGGTCCTGCGCCTCGACGACGGCGACTTCTGCACCCAGCTTGCGGTAAACGGTGCCGAGTTCCAGCCCAATGTAGCCGCCGCCCACCACGACCAGTTGCTTCGGAATGCTGGTGGGTGACAGCGCCTCGGTGGATGACACCACCATCCCGCCGAATGGCATGGACGGCAGCGGCGTGGGTTCGGATCCCGCCGCCAGCAGCAGGTGTTCGCACTGGATGCGGATGCGGCCCGCATCAGGCGTTTCGACTTCGGCGGTCTTGCCATCCAGCAGCGTGGCCCAGCCGCGCACGACTTCCACGCCGTTCTTCTTGAGCAGCGCGCCGACGCCGCCCGTCAGCTTGCCTACGATGCCGTCTTTCCAGGCCACTGTCTTGGCGATGTCGATGCGCGGCGCGTCGACCGCGATGCCCAGCGCCGATTCGCCGGCGTAGTGACGCGCCTTGTCGAATTCCTCGGCTGCGTGGATCAGGGCCTTGGACGGGATGCAGCCGATGTTCAGGCACGTGCCGCCCAATTGCGCGCCCTCGACCAGGATGGTGGGCACGCCCAGCTGCCCGGCGCGGATGGCGGCCACGTAGCCGCCGGGACCGCCGCCGATCACCAGCAATGTCGTTGTCTTTGTGATCTGGCTCATGCTTACTCCACGAAAAGCAGCGCGGGTTGTTCCAGCAGCGCGCGCACGGCCTGTATGAAGCGTGCCGCGTCCATGCCGTCCACTACGCGGTGATCGAAGGACGACGACAGGTTCATCAGCTTGCGCGCCACCACGGCGCCGTTGCGGAAGGCCGGGCGTTCGACGATGCGGTTCACGCCCACGATGCCAACTTCAGGGTGGTTGATCACCGGCGTGGTGACGATGCCGCCCAAGGGACCGAGGCTGGTGATGGTGATGGTCGAGCCGGACAGTTCGTCGCGCCCGGCCGAGCCGCTGCGCACCGCCTGCGCCAGCCGCGTGATCTCGGCCGCCATGGACCATAGATCGCGCGCCTCGGCATGACGCATCACCGGCACCATCAGGCCGCCGTCGCTTTGCGTGGCGATGCCGATGTGCACCGCGCCGTAGCGCGTCACCACGCCGGCCTCGTCGTCATAGCGCGCGTTGATCTGCGGAAAATCGCGCAGCGCCACCACCATTGCGCGAGCCAGAAGCGGCAGCAGCGTCAGCTTGCCGCGCTGCTCGCCCCATTTGGCGTTGAGCTGCACGCGCAGGTCTTCGAGCTCGGTCACGTCGATTTCCTCGACGTAGCTGAAGTGCGGGATGCGGCGCTTGGATTCGGCCATCTTCTGCGCGATCTTCCTGCGCAGCCCGATGACGGGCACGGCGTCTTCGTCGTTGCGTTCGGCGTAGGCCGAGCCGGCGCGGGCGTTGCTTGCCGAGCCCTGCCCTTGCAGCCAGGCGTCCAGGTCTTCGTGCAGGATGCGGCCGGCCGGGCCGCTGCCTTGCACGTAGCGCAGTTCGACGCCCAGGTCCCACGCGCGCTTGCGCACGGCGGGTGAGGCCAGCGGCTTTTCGCCGGGCTGGCGGATGGTCGCGGGCGCGCCGCCGGATTGACGCGCGGCGGGCGATTTGGCCGACGCCGACGTGGAGCCGGATGCGGATGCCGATGCCGATGACGGGGTCGACGACTTGGCCGGCGTGGAAGTTGCGGGCGTCGCTACGCCGGGCGTCGTTACGCCAGACGCCGCAGCGCCGCTCTCCACCAAACTCGGACCGCCTGCCCGCTGCGCCCCGTCGGCAGCAATCCCCTCACCCGCAGGCACAGCCGCCTTCGCCGCCGGCGCCGCCGCAGCACCCGCCTTCACATTCCCCTCGCCTTCGACTTCCAGCCGGATCAATTCACCGCCCACGGCCATCACCTGGCCGACATCCCCGCCCAGCGAAATCACCTTGCCGACCACCGGCGACGGAATCTCGACCGTCGCCTTGTCCGTCATGACGTCCGCCAGCGGCTGGTCCTCGGCGACGGTGTCGCCCACCTTGACGTGCCAGCCCACCAGCTCGACCTCTGCGATGCCTTCGCCGATGTCGGGCATCTTGATGATATGAATCCCCATGTCATGCCTCCATCGCGCGTTTGAACGCTTCGCCGACCCGGCGCGGGCCGGGGAAGTACGCCCATTCCTGCGCGTGCGGATAGGGAGTGTCCCAACCGGTCACGCGCTCGACGGGCGCCTCCAGATGATGGAAGCAGTGTTCCTGCACCAGGGAAATCAGTTCCGCGCCAAAGCCGCAGGTGCGCGTGGCTTCGTGCACGACCACGCAGCGCCCGGTCTTCTTGACGGAGTTGACGATGGCGTCCAGATCCAGGGGCCAGAGGCTGCGCAGGTCGATGACTTCGGCGTCGATGCCGGTCTCTTCGGCCGCGGTCAGCGACACGTGCACGGTGGTGCCGTAGGTCAGCACCGTCAGTTCCGAACCCGGACGCACGATGGCGGCCGATTCCAGCGGCACGGTGTAGTAGCCGGTGGGCACGACGCTGCCCGGGCGGCCGGTCCACGGCGTAACCGGGCGGTCATGGTGACCGTCGAACGGGCCGTTGTAGAGGCGCTTGGGTTCCAGAAAGATCACCGGATCGTCGTTCTCGATGGCGGCGATCAGCAGGCCTTTCGCGTCGTACGGATTGGACGGCATCACCGTGCGCAGCCCGCAGACCTGCGTGAACATGGCCTCGGGGCTCTGGCTGTGCGTCTGCCCGCCATAGATGCCGCCGCCGCAAGGCATGCGGATGGTCATGGGCGCAATGAACTCGCCCACCGAGCGGTAGCGCAGGCGCGCGGCTTCAGACACGATCTGATCCGACGCCGGATAGAAGTAGTCGGCGAACTGGATCTCGCACACGGGCCGCAGCCCGTACGCGCCCATGCCCACCGCCACGCCGACGATGCCGCCTTCGGAGATGGGGGTGTCGAACACGCGCGAGCTGCCGTACTTGGCCTGCAGGCCTTCGGTGCAGCGGAACACGCCGCCGAAGTAGCCCACGTCCTGCCCGAACACGACGACGTTGTTGTCGCGCTCGAGCATGACATCCATGGCCGAGCGCAAAGCCTGGATCATGGTCATCGGCGCCGAGGCCGGACCAGCGTTGTTATCGATTGCCATGGTCAGACTCCGAGCTGCTGGCGCTGCCGGCGCAGATGCTCCGGCATGTCCTTGTACACGTCTTCAAAAATGCTGGCGGCGCTGGGGACGTGGCCGTCCACCAGGGTGCCGTAGCTCTCCGCTTCCTTCTGGGCCGCCAGGATCTCGGCGTCGAGTTCGGCGCGGACCGCGTCGTGCTCGGCGTCGGACCAGATGCCCAACAGGATGAGGTGTTTCTTGAAGCGCTCGATCGGGTCGCCCAGGGGGAAATGGCTCCAGTCGTCGCCGGGACGGTACTTGGTGGGGTCGTCAGAGGTGGAGTGCGGACCGGCGCGGTACGTGACCCACTCGATCAGCGTCGGGCCCAGGTTGCGGCGCGCACGTTCGGCAGCCCAGATCGACGCGGAATAGACCGCCAGGAAATCGTTGCCGTCCACCCGCAGCGACGCAATGCCGCAGCCCACGCCGCGGCCCGCGAAGGTCGCGCCCTCGCCGCCGGCGATCGCCTGGAAGGTCGAGATGGCCCACTGGTTGTTGACCACGTTCAGGATGACGGGCGCGCGGTAGACGTGCGCGAAGGTCAGCGCGGTATGGAAGTCGGCTTCGGCGGTGGCGCCGTCGCCGATCCAGGCCGAGGCAATGCGGGTGTCGCCCTTGATGGCCGAGGCCATGGCCCAGCCCACCGCCTGGATGAACTGCGTGGCCAGGTTGCCCGAAATCGTGAAGAAGCCGTTTTCGCGGTCGGAATACATGACCGGAAGCTGGCGGCCCTTGAGCGGGTCGCGCTCGTTGGACATGAGCTGGCACATCATCGTCACCAGCGACACGTCGCGCGACAACAGGATGCTTTGCTGGCGATAGGTGGGAAAGCACATATCCCCCTTTTCCAGCGCCATGGCGTGGGCGGTGCCGATGGCCTCTTCGCCCAGGCTCTGCATGTAGAACGAGATCTTCTTCTTGCGCTGCGCGGTCAGCATGCGCCCGTCGAAGATGCGCGTCTTGAGCATCGCCCGCATGCCGGCGCGCAGCTGGTCGTGGCTGATCTCAGGCGCCCACGGGCCGACGGCGCGGCCGTGCTCGTCGATGACGCGGACCAGGCTGTAGGCCAGTGGACCGGTGTCGACCGCGGCAACATCAATGGGGGGTTTGGGCACCTCGCCGGGCGGCGAAAGATGCAGATAGGAGAAGTCTGTCTTGCAACCCGGTCGCCCTGTCGGCTCGGGGACGTGCAACTTCAGCGGCCCATATTGGCTCATGTATTGTCTCCACGCTTGATCGTGTCATGCGTTTTCTTCCTACCAAGGCGTTGCCAGAGGCGTGTGACCTCGGACGCTGCCGTCGACGGCTTGCGCCCGGGGATACTTGGGCAAAGCCGTTGACGAGATTAGCACAGGGGACAGGGCCGATGAGCGGGCCGCGCGGCCTTTTGGGGCCGCATTGGACTGAGGGTTTTCCTCAAGCGGCGCCGGTCCATTCCGTGACGAATTCACGGTAGTCCGGACGCTTGGCAGGCGGCACCGCGCACGCGGGCGTGCCGACGGCCAGAAAGCCCAGGAAGCGGTAATCCAGCGAGTCCAGGCCCAGCGCGTCCTGCACGTCTTCAACGTACGTGCCCAGGCCGGTGCTCCAGAACGCGGCGTAGCCCAGCATGTGGACGGCGTTCAGGATGTTCATCACCGAGCAGCCGGCGGCCAGCAGCTGTTCCTGTTCAGGGATCTTGGTGTTGCCGTGGGCAATCTTCTGGGCCACGGCGATGAACAGCGGCACGCTGGCCATCCATTCGCGGACCGACTTTTCCTTTTCGGGCGTCATGCGCGGGTCGCCGCTGCGCTTGACGGCGTCAAGCGCCATGTCCGCCAGCTTGCCGATGGCCTCGCCCTGGATCACGACATAGCGCCACGGACGCAGCGCGCCGTGATCGGGCGCAGACATGGCGGCCTGCAGGATCTGTTCGAGTTCGTCGGTTTTGGGCGCCGGCGCCCGCAGGAACTTGAAGGAGCGGCGCGAGGTCAGGGCGTGGAGCGGCGTGGCGGTCTGGTTTACGGTCATTGATCGATGCGCAAATGGGAAAGAAACAGATTCTCATAGTACGCGATGACGTCTGACCGGTCGCTGATCCCCCGGACTGCAACAAGGACATCCCGGCGGTGCGCTCAGCCCAGGTGGGTGTGCCGCTCCTGCCGCTCTTCGACCTGCATTTCGCTCAACCCGTGCAGGATGCCGCAATCGTCCGAGTCGGGACGCGCCGACACGCAGCGCTGGCGCAAGTCGCTCAATTGGGCTTTCAGCTGCATCAGTTCGGCGATGCGCTCGTCCACATGCGAGATGTGCTCGTCGAACAGCTTGTTGATGGGGCCGCAACCGGTGCGATGGTTGTCGGCCACGGACAGGATGGCGCGGATTTCGTCCTGCGTCATGTCCAGCGCGCGGCAGTTGCGGATGAGGCGCAGGCGCTCCAGATGCGTCTGGCCATAGGTGCGGTAGTTGTTCAACCCGCGCTCCGGGGCGGGCAGCAACCCCTCTTTTTCGTAATACCTGACGGTTTCGACCGTGGTGCCGGCCGCCGTGGCCAATTCGCCGATACGCATCACTGCCTCCCGGATCCGATCCGATGATTAGGGGTTGACCCTATAGTAACTCCAAGGTGTGGAATTGCGTCATCAGCTTATTTGAAGGGTCAAGCGGATGTCTTTACCTCCGGTCAAAGAACACAAACATCAGTCGGGCAAGCACGGCGGCGCCTGCTGCGGTGGCGGACACTCGCCTGCGCCGGTCGTCGTCGCGTGCGTTGAGACGCCAGGCGATGACGCCTGCTGCGGCCAGGAACATCCGAAGGCGGCGGGCGAGGCCCCCGGCCGTGGGCATGATGCGCACGCGGGCCACGACCACAGCCACGGGCACGATGCCCACACCGGCCACGATCACCGTCACCGCCACGGCCACGGCCATGGCAGCGAACATGGCGCCGACACCTGCTGCGCGTCCGCTGCCCCGGCCCCGGCTGCCCAGGACGCTTCCTGCTGCGGCCACGCGCATGGCGCCGTTCTGCAGCCGGCCGCCGCCGCGACGCTCACGGCCGGCCCCGGCCAGCTGCTGGCGCGCCTGCGCATCGGCCAGATGGATTGCCCCACCGAGGAAACGCTGATCCGCAAGAAGCTCGCCGGCGTGGACGGCGTGCATGCGCTGGACTTCAACCTGATGCAGCGCATCCTGACCGTGGTCCACGCCGACGGCGCGCTGGACCGAATCATCGCAGCCATCAAATCGCTGGACATGACGCCCGAGCCCCTGGCCGACGGCGCGGCGGCCGCGCCCGCCCCCGCCGCCAAGGCGGTGAACTGGTGGCTGATCGGCGGCGCGGGCGTGCTGGCGGCGCTGTCCGAGTTCTCGCATTTTGCCGGCGGCCCGTTGCTGCTGACCGCGGCACTGGCCGTGGCCGCCATCCTGGCCTGCGGGGTCAGCACCTATCGCAAGGGCTGGATTGCCGTGCGCAACGGCAACCTGAACATCAACGCGCTGATGAGCATCGCCGTCACCGGCGCCGTGCTGATCGGCCAATGGCCCGAAGCGGCCATGGTGATGTTCCTGTTCAACGTGGCCGAACTGATCGAAGCCCGCTCGCTGGACCGCGCGCGCAACGCCGTGCGCGGCCTGCTGGACCTGGCGCCCGACACCGCTACCTTGCGCCAGCCGGACGGCACTTGGGCGGAAGTGCCCGCCGCGTCGCTGCAGCCGGGCGGCATCGTGCGCGTGCGGCCGGGCGAGCGCATCGCCGCGGACGGCATCATCGTGAACGGCACGTCGGCCGTGGACCAGTCGCCCATCACGGGCGAAAGCCTGCCCGTCGAAAAAGCCCAGGACGATCCGGTGTTCGCGGCCACCATCAATACCTCCGGGTCCTTTGAATACCGAGTGACCGCCGCGGCCGGCAACACGACGCTGGCGCGCATCATCCACGCGGTGGAACAGGCGCAGGGCGCGCGCGCGCCCACGCAGCGCTTCATCGACCGGTTTTCGCGCATCTACACGCCCGCCGTCGTGGCCGTCGCGGCGGCCGTGGCCGTGCTGCCGCCGCTGCTGTGGGGCCAGCCGTGGTTCGACGCCATCTACCGCGCGCTGGCGCTGTTGATCATCGCCTGCCCATGCGCGCTGGTGATTTCCACACCCGTCAGCATCGTCAGTGGCCTGACCGCCGCCTCGCGCCGCGGCATCCTCATCAAGGGCGGCGTCTATCTTGAAGAAGGGCGCAACCTGAAATGGCTGGCGCTGGACAAGACCGGCACGCTGACGCACGGCAAGCCGGTGCAGACCGATCTGCAGGACTGGGACGCCCCGGCGCAGGATCGCCACCCCGCCGCCCTGATCGCCGCCAGTCTGGCTGCCCGGTCCGACCACCCCGTGTCGCTCGCCGTGGCCACCACCGCGCGCGAGGCCGGCAGCGCGCTGCTGGAGGTCGACGCCTTCACCGCCCTGCCCGGCCGCGGCGTCAGCGGTCAGGTCGACGGCCAGACGTATCACCTGGGCAACCGCCGCCTGATGCGCGAGCTGGGCGTTTCCAATGCCACGCTCGACGCCCGCTTCGACGAGTTGGAAAGCCAGGGCAAAAGCGTCATCGCGCTGTCCGACGGCAGCCGCGTGCTGGCGCTGGCCGCCGTGGCCGATACGGTCAAGCCCACCAGCGCCCAGGCCATCGCCGACCTGCACGGGCTGGGCGTGCGCACGCTGATGCTGACGGGCGACAACACGCCGACTGCGCAGGCCATCGCGCGCCAGGTCGGCATCGACGAAGCGCGCGGCGACCAGCTGCCCGAGGACAAGCTGACCGCCATTGAAGGCAAGCTTGCGCCGGACGTGCGGGTCGGCATGGTGGGCGACGGCATCAACGACGCGCCCGCGCTGGCCCGCGCCGACATCGGCTTTGCGATGGGCGCGGCCGGCACCGGCACGGCCATCGAGACCGCCGACGTGGCGCTGATGGACGACGACCTGCGCAAGATCGGCACCTTCCTGCGCCTGTCTCGTGCAACGCATCGCGTGCTGGTTCAGAACATCGCGCTGGCGCTGGGCATCAAGGTGGTGTTCCTGGCGCTGGCCGTGACGGGCCACGCGACGCTGTGGATGGCGGTGTTTGCCGACGTGGGCGCGAGCCTGCTGGTGGTGGCCAACGGCCTGCGGCTGCTGCGCGCCGCGCCGGCCAGCCGCTGACCCGAACGGCGGGCGGCGCCGAGGCCGGCCAACGCGCCAGCTGCGGCGGGCGGCGCCGAACTGGCACCGCCGCGCCGCAGCCCCCGCCGCGATTGCCCGTATGATGGCGAAAAACAGAGCCGCCCCGCGCGCCATCAAGGAGACTCCCGCTTGTCCGCAGGTTCGCATTCGCCCATCCCGGAAACGTTTCCCACCTTTGAATCATCGGATTTCTCGGGAGAGGGATCCTTCTATTTCGACCTCGTGCGCCTGCAGGATCACGACGACATTCCGCGCGGCTTCCTGCACCGGCACCGCTATTACCACCTGCTGTGGATGACCGAGGCGCAGGGCACGCATCTTCTGGACTTCGAGCAGCACGCGGTGCGCGACCACTCGGTCTTCTTCCTGTCCCCGGGCCAGATTCACGCGTGGACGTCGTCGGTGAAACCCAGCGGCTACGTCATGAACATCAGCACCGAATTCTTCGCGCAGATGTTCCCGCGCGCGGACGACATCGCCAAGTTTCCGTTCTTTCACATGGCGGGCGGCCCGCCCGTGATCTACCTGACCCGCGAGCAGCACGACGCCATGCTGCCGCTGCTGGCCGAGATCGAACGCGAAACGCGCGACCGGCAGACGGGCCGCTTTGACGTGGTGCGCTCGTACCTGCTGATCCTGCTGACGCAGCTTCGCCGCCTGTATCCGGCCGACGAACGCGAGACCGCCGCCGGTCCCAGTTATTCGCTGGCCAAGCGCTTCACCATGCTGATCGAAGAGCATTACCTGGACTTCTCGGCTATCCGCCAGTACGCCGACGCCCTGTGCGTCAGCGAGCGCCAGCTCAACGACGCGGTCAAGCGCAGCGTGGGGCGCACCGCCAGCCAGCTCGTGCAGGAGCGCATTGCGCTGGAGGCCAAGCGGCTGCTGTGCAACACGGACTTGAGCATCGCCGAGATCGGATTCCAGCTGAACATCGAGGACCCGGCGTACTTCACGCGCTTTTTCAAGAAGCACACGGGCTGCACCCCGGGCGACTTCCGCAAAAAGTACTACCGCCCCATCGAATGACGGCCCCGTCGGATGGCGGCCGTACTGAATGACGGCGCCGTCGGATGACGGCCATACCGAATGACGGCCGCGTCGCCCGCCCCGCAAAAAAGTGCAAAACAAGCTCTGATCTGTCCTAACGCGCCCTGACCCGGGCTGCGTAAAGTTCATCCGGACTCAACCCGCCGCGCTGCGGCCAGATTGAAACTGCGATGAACGACACTTCGACATTGATGACGGGCGGCCAGCATGTGGTGCGGGCCTTGCTGGAACACGGCGTGGACACCGTATTCGGCGTGCCCGGCGAGAGCTACCTGGATGTATTGGATGCGCTGTATGCGCACCGCGAGCAGATCCGCCTGGTGTCCTGCCGGCATGAAGGCGCGGCGGCATTCATGGCCGAAGCGCACGGCAAGCTGACCGGCCGGCCCGGCATCTGCATGGTGACGCGCGGCCCCGGCGCCACCAACGCCAGCATCGGCGTGCAGACGGCCTTCCAGGATTCCACCCCGATGATCGTGCTGGTGGGCCAGGTCGGCAACGACATGGTCGAGCGCGAGGCCTTCCAGGAAATCGACTACCGCCGCATGTTCGGCCAGTTCACGAAGTGGGTGGCGCAGATCGACAGCGCCGCGCGCGTCACCGAATACCTGAACCGCGCCTTTTCCGTCGCCACGTCCGGCCGCCCCGGCCCCGTGGTGCTGGCGCTGCCCGAGGACATGCTGACGGACGTGGCCCCGGCCCTGTCCTGCGGCGCGATCCAGGTGCCGCAGGCCTACCCGGCGCCCGACGCGCTGGCCGGCATGCGCACGCTGCTTGCCAACGCGCAGCGTCCCCTGCTGATCGCCGGCGGTTCCGGCTGGACGGACGCGGGGCTGGCAAGCCTGACCCGCTTTGCCGAACTGAACGGCCTGCCGGTCGCGTGCTCGTTCCGCCGCCAGGACCTGTTCGACAACCACCACGCGCAGTACGTCGGCGAAGTCGGCATCGGCGTGAACCCGGAACTAGCCGAGGCCGTGCGCCAGGCCGACGTCATCCTGGCCGTGGGCGCGCGGCTGGGCGAGATGGTGACGGGCGGCTATACCCTGCTGCAATCGCCGGTGCCCAGCCAGACGCTGATCCACGTGCTGGCCAGCGCCGAAGAGCTGGGCCGCGTGTATCAACCCGCGCTGAAGATCCAGTCCGGCATGGACGCCTTTGCGGCGTCGGCGGCGGAACTGACGCCCGTGGATGCGACCCCGTGGCGCGACTGGACGCAGACGCTGCGCGGCAACTACCTGCGCTACACCGAGCTGCCCGCCGCGCGCGGAGAGATGGACCCAGCGCGCGTCATTGCCACGCTGCGCGACCAGCTCGACCCGAGCGCCATTCTGACCAACGGCGCGGGCAATTACAGCGCCTGGGCGCATCGCTACTACCGCTTCAGCCAACCGCGCACGCAATTGGCGCCCACCAGCGGCGCCATGGGTTACGGCGTGCCCGCGGCCATCGCGGCCAAGCTGCGCCATCCTGATCGCCAGGTGATCTGCCTGGCGGGCGACGGCTGCTTCCTGATGACCTCGCAGGAACTGGCCACCGTGAAGCAGCACCAGCTGGGCATCGTCTTCATCGTGTTCAACAACGGCATGTACGGCACGATCCGCATGCACCAGGAGGTGCACTACCCCGGCCGCACCATCGGCACGGACCTGTGCAACCCGGACTTCGTGGCCTACGCCCAATCGTTCGGCGTGACGGCCGAACGCGTGGACACCCATGAAGCGTTCGGCCCCGCGTTGGCGCGTGCGCTGGACGGCGGTTCCCCCTATCTGATCGAACTCAGTCTGGACCCCGAGGTGATCACGCCCCGGGCCACATTGACGAGCCTGCGCGAAAAGGCGCGCACCGCCGGCGCCTGACAGATCAGGCGCGGCGTTTACATAAAAAAATCCAACACTGGAGAGAGACATGACCACAACCCTGACCCCGCGCCGCCTGGCGGCCGCCTTCCTGATGACCGCCGCCTCGCTGGGCGCGGCCGCAACGGCTGCCGCGGCTGATTTCCCCGAGCGCCCCCTGCGCATCATCGTGCCGTTCGCCGCAGGCGGCGCCACCGACGTCATCGCCCGCACCGTGGCGCAGTCCATGTCCACCCGGCTGGGCCAGCCCGTCGTGGTGGAAAACAAGGCCGGCGCCAACGGCAACATCGGCGCCGTCATGGCGGCCCGTTCCGAGGCCGACGGCTACACGCTGCTGATGGCCACGTCCAGCCACGCCATTAACGCCTCGCTCTATCACAAGCTGGACTACAACCTGACGCGCGACTTCGCCGGCCTGTCGAACCTGGCCTCGGTGCCGCTGGTGCTGGTGGTGAACCCGTCCGTGCCGGCCAAGACGCCGCAAGAACTGGCCGACTACGCCAAGGCCAACGGCAACCGCGTGAACTACGCGTCCGGCGGCACCGGCACGGCCTCGCACCTGGCGGGCGCGCAATTCAATTCGCTGGCCGGCGCGCAGATGACGCACGTGCCGTACAAGGGCGGCGCGCAGGCGCTCAACGACCTCATGGGCGGACAGGTCCAGATCATGTTCGCCAACCTGCCCGAGGTGCTGTCGCAGGTGCAGGCAGGCCGCCTCACCCCCATCGCCGTTACCGGCACGCAGCGCCACGCCGCCCTGCCCAACGTGCCCGCGTTTTCCGAGACAGCCTACACGGCCATGAACGCGCGTTCGTGGTTTGGCCTGTTCGTACCGGCCGCCACGCCCGCGCCCGTGGTGGAAAAACTGTCCAAGGCCATCACGGACGGCATCGCCGACCCGGCGGTGCAGGACAAGCTCAAGGGCCTGGGCGCCGACCCGGTGGGCGATGGTCACACCGCCTTCCAGAAATACGTCAACACGGAAGTGGAACGCTGGAGCGTGCTGGTCAAGCAGTCCGGCGCCACCGCCGACTGACACCCGTTTTTGCAACCGCCATCAAGGATTCATCATGCTTTACGACGTACGTACCTACACCTGCCGCGCCGGCACCATCAAGAAGCACCTGGCGCTGTATGCCGAACACGGCTACGAGGTGCAGAGCCGCCATCTGGGCAAGCCGCTCGCCTACATGCAGACCGAGACGGGCAACGTCAACACCTACATGCACATCTGGGTCTATGACAGCGCCGCCGACCGCGAAGCCAAGCGCCAGGCGCTGCAGAAGGATCCGGCCTGGGCGACCTATCTGACCAAAAGCGCCGAGGCCGGCTACCTGATCAGCCAGGAAAACCGCCTGATGACGCCGACGGCATTCTTCAAGCCCTGATGTAAAACGCCGCCTCGCGCATGAAGCGCGGGGCGGCGCGATGGTTCAGGTTTCGTTCGGCGAAGGCCGCGGCGCATGATGCCGCGGCCTTCGCCTTTGCAGGCGGCGTCAGCCCGCCTGGTCTTCCTGCGGCCAGTCCCGCAGCACGGGCGCATCCGGCGCGCCCGGTCCCACGTCGCGCAGATGGTCTTGCTGCAACAGCGCCATCCGATAGGCATCGCGGTACGCGCCGTTGGAAAAGAACTCTTCCTTGAGCAGGCCTTCGATCTGGAAGCCGCAGCGCTCGTACACGTGGACGGCAGCGGTATTGTCCTTGTCCACCACCAGATACACCTTGTGCAGGTTCAGCACGCGGAACGCGTAGCCCACCGCAATGCGCGTGGCGGCCTTGGCGTAGCCGCGGCCCTGGTAGCTGGGCGCGATGATGATCTGGAATTCGGCGCGGCGGTGGATGTAGTCGATCTCGACCAGTTCGACCAGCCCGGCCGGCTGCCCGGTGTCGTGCTCGATGATGAAACGCCGCTCGTTCTGGTCATGCAGGTGGCGGTCGTACAGAGCCACGAGTTCGTCATAGGCCTCGTAGGGCTCTTCGAACCAGTAGCGCATGATGACGTCGTTATTGTTGATCTTGTGCACAAAGTGCAGGTCGCCGCGTTCGAGCGGGCGTAGTTTGATATCGGATGCGACCGACATAGATACCTCGAAATGACCGCTGGGGTGCGGCCATTCTATGTCAAGGCCACGGGTCCTGCTCTCAGGAAACCGTTGCATGGTTGCGAGCACACAAGTATCTCTAGGAAATACCTAAGAATCTTTATAAAATCCCTGATTCCCCCGCCCGCCGCGGACGCCCACCGCCCACTCTTACAGCGAATCCCATGAGCCGTCCCGACCCTCTCTTCGTTCAATCCCTGGCCAAAGGCTTCGAGCTGCTGGAAGCCTTTGCCCAACGCCCGTCCACCATGAGCATGAACGAACTCATGGAAATCACGGGATTCGACCGCAGCACCACGCAGCGCATGACGCACACGCTGGTCACGTTGGGGTATCTGGAACGCGGCGCCGGTGGCAAGGGCTATACGCCGGGCAAGAAGATCCTGCAGCGCAGCTTTGACTACATGCGCAGCGTGCCGCTGCTGGAACGCGCCACCCCGCTCATCGCCGAGATGCAGCGCGAAACCAATGAGCGCGTAGAACTGAGCCTGTTCGACGACCTGTACATCATTTTTGCGCTGCGCCGCCAGACCAAGCGTCAGACTTTCAGCAGCACGCTGGCGGGCCGCGCCCTGCCGATGGTGCAGACGGCCGGGGGCCGGGCCATCATGTCCCACCTGCCCGAAGAGGAAGTCGAGGACATCCTGGCGCGGTCCAAGGACATGCCGCTTGCCACGATTCCAAGCACGCCAAAGACCGACAACGATCCGGACCGCATCCGGGGCCTGGTCCAGCAGGCGCGCCAGGACGGCTATGCGACGGCCATCGAGGAGAGCATGCTGGGCGAGCTGAACCTGGCCGCCGCCATCCTGGATCATCGCCACCGGCCGGTGGCGGCCATCCAGATCGCGGGGCTGGTGTCCGAATGGGCCTCGCCGGCGGAATTTGCGCGGCGTTATTCGCCGCTGCTGCTGACCGCGGCGCGGGGGCTGAGCGGCAAGGTCGGCCTGTCCTGACCGCCCTGCCCGCCGCCCCAACCCGTTACTTGCCCCGCCAGAACAACGGCAACGGCGCGGCCACCATGCCGTCGAACTTCTTGTCGTAGGCCTTGAACTCCGAATAGCCGCCCAGCGGCACGAACATCACCTGTTCATAGGCGCGCTGCTGGATCTCGGCGGCGACACGCTTTTGCGCATCCAATCCCGTCACCGACTCGAACTCGGCGCGCAGGCGCTGGATGGTGTCGTCCCGGGTCCAGCCCGGATAACCGCCCTCGCCCCGCCCATCCAGATTGGCGTTCACGATGGGGTTGAGCAGGTCCATGCTGGTCAGGCTGGAATGGAAGATGCTCCAGCCGCCGTCGGCCAGCGGCGCGTCCTTGCTGCGCCGCGACAGCAGCGTGGCCCAGTCCATCGACTGCACTTCCACGTTCATGCCGATGCTGCGCAGGGCCTGCGCGGTGACGGGCGCCAGCGCGGACAGGCTGCGCACGTCGGTGGGATGCAGGACGACGATCTTCTCGCCGGCATAGCCGCTGTCCTTCAGCAACGCCCGCGCCTGCGCCAGATTAGCGGGTTTGGTCTGCGTGGCGCCGGCTTCGGTCTGGTAGGCCGAGATGCAGCTCAACATGGCGCCGCACAGCTTGTAATAGGCGGGATCCCCCAGCGACGCATCCAGGTAGTCGGCCTGGTACAGCGCGGCCAGCACGGCGCGGCGCACCTTCACGTTGTCCAGCGGCGGCTGCTTCCAGTTCATGCGCAGCGTGTAGGTTTCCGATGCGTCGCCATAGCTTTGCACCGTCAGGGTCTTCACGCCATCCAGTTGCGGCAGCAGGTCGGGCGCCACGTTCTCGACGAAGTCGATCTCGCCCTGGCGCAGCGCGTTCACCGCGGTCTGCGCGTCCGGCACGTTGACGACGTCGATCCGGTCGAACATGGCGACCTTGCCCCCGGCAAAGCGGCTGGCGGGCTCCTTGCGCGGCACGTAGTCCGCGTTTTTCACATACGCGGCCTTCACGCCCGCCTGGAACTCGGCCTGCACGAACTTGTAGGGTCCCGAGCCCACGGTTTCCTTGATGGCCTCGGACGGCGGCGTGGCCGCGATGCGCCGCGGCATGATGAACGGCACCGGCGAACCCGGTTTGGCCAACGCGTCCAGCAGCAGTCCGTACGGCTTGGTGAGCACTATACGGAAGGTGTCGGCGGACGGGCTGTCCATGCTCTGGGTGACGGCGGACAGGCGCGAACCGATGGGATCGCGCTGCGCCCAGCGCTTGAGCGACGCCACCACGTCTTCGCCGGTGACCGGCGCACCGTCGTGGAACTTCAGGCCTGGCCGCAACGTGAACACGTAGGTCAGCTGGTCGGGCGATACCGTCCACGATTCCACCATCTGCGGCTGCGGGCGCGAGGCCGCGTCCAGCGAAAACAGCGTGTCGTACACCATGTACCCGTGATTGCGCGTGATGTACGCATTGGTCAGGACGGGGTCCAGCACACGCAACGGCGCGTGCATGACCACCTTGGCATTGACCGGCTCGGCCTGGGCCGGGCAAAGGGGAACCGCCACCGCGAGGACGGCCAGGGCGGCCGCCGCAAAACCACGTTGTCTCATCGTCTTATCCCAATTCAAGGTGAAGAAGAAATGGCGGCCGCGTCCGGGCCGCGTCTGAAAGCCGTTCCAGGGTTTCGTATCAGTCTTGCGTTTCAGTCTGGTGTTTCAGTCGTGCGATTCCGTCCTGCGTTTCAGTCTTGCGATTCACTCCTGCAGCGCCTTCACGGCCTCCTGCAGCGCCCCGTCGCCCACGGGAATCCCGCACGCCCGCAGCGCGGCATCTACCCCGCCCAGCGCGCCCAGGATCATCGCGGGATGCACGTCGCCCAGGTGGCCGATGCGGAACATCCGTCCCGCAAGCGGCCCCAGCCCGCCCGCCACCGCAACGTGGAAGCGTTCGCGCGCAACGGTTCGCATCGCCTCGACGTCCACGCCGTCGGCGACCGAAATGGTCGTGACCGACACCGCGCGCGCCGCGGGGTCTTCAACAAACAGCTTCAACGCGCCGCCTTGCGACCACGCATTCACCGCCGCATGCACCGCATTCGCCACGCGCCGATGCCGGGCAAACACGGCCTCCTCGCCTTCGACCGCAATCAGATCCAGCGCGGCCCGCATGCCTGCCAGCAAACTTTGCGGCGGCGTGCCGCAAAACTTGCGGTAGAGCAGATCGCTCTTGCGCTTGGCCCAGTCCCAATAGGCGCGCGGAGTGGGATTGGCCTGCGCGGCCTGCATCGCGCGCGCGTCCACTGCGGTGAAGGACAGCCCCGGCGGCCCCATCAGCGCCTTCTGCGACGCGCCGATCGCCACGTTGACGCCCCAATCGTCCATGCGGAACGGCGTGGCGCCCAAGGATGCGATCACATCGGCCACCAGCAGCGCCGGATGGCCGCTGGCGTCCATGGCCCGGCGCACCGCCGCAATGTCGCTGGTCACGCCGCTGGCCGTGTCGGTGTGCACGGCAAAGACGGCGGCAATGCGGTGCGCCGTGTCGGCGCGCAGCGCCGCCTCGATCGCGGCCGGATCCAACGCCTGTCCCGGACGGGTCGGCGTGCGCAGGGCCGTGGCGCCCATTGCCTCGGCATGCACGGCCCACGCTTCCGCGAAATGGCCGCTCCCCGCCACCAGCACCTGCGCGCCGGGCGCGACCAGATTGGCAATGGTGGCTTCCCACGCGCCGTGGCCGTTGGCGGCATACATCAGGACGTCCGCGTGCCGGGTGCCCAGCAGGCGGGCAAGGCCCGCCTCGCAATCCGCGATCAGATCGGCCAGCCGCGGATCGGACAGATCCATGCATTGGCGGCCCATGGCCTCGCGCACTGCATCGGGCACATGCGTCGGGCCTGGTGTATGCAGGAATTGCGGACCGGCCAATGCGGCGCGGGGTGTCGTCAGGCTGTCTTTCATTCGATTGTCTCCAGGTCCGGCTCCAGCAGGCGCCGCGCGGCGGTCCATACCCGCTGCGTGTAGATCGGGGCGGTGGGCCGTTCAAACTGGCTCGCGGTGCGTTCGCACACCGCCTCCGACGGGAATACCAGCGGCGCGCCGGCCGATTGGGCCTTGACCTGTGCCTGGCAGGCGCGCTCCAGGTAATAGATGTTGACGAAGGCCTCCGCCACCGACGATCCAGCCGCGAGCAGGCCGTGGTTGCGCAGGATCATGGCTTTATGCCGGCCAAGGCTGGCGACCAGGCTCTCGCGCTCTTCCAGGTCCAGCGCGATGCCCTGGTAATCGTGATAGCCCAACCGGTTGTAGAAACGCAGCGCATGCTGCGTGATCGGCAACAGGCCATCGCGCTGGCACGCCACGGCGATGCCGTCGGCGGTATGCGTATGCACCACGCACGCCAGATCGTGGCGCGCGGCATGCACCGCCGAATGAATGGTGAAGCCGGCCGCGTTGACCAGCTGGCTGTCGGCGTCGCCGGGATCGACCGGATTGCCGTCCAGGTCGATCTTCACCAGGTCCTGCGGGCGCATTTCGTGAAACAGCACGCCGTAGCGGTTGATGAGGAAATGGTGCTTGGTGCCCGGCACCCGCGCGCTGATGTGGGTGTCGATCAGATCGGTCATGCGAAAGTGCGCGACCAGACGGTACAGGGCCGCCAGTTCGTCGCGCACGCGGGCTTCGGTAGGTTCATGCATGATGAGGCTCCGGTTTCTTCAGGCGTTGTTCGGCGCGTGACCGGCGACGTGGGTCGCCACATCAGCCGGCAAATCCGATGCGAGATCCGCCGCAAGATCCGCCGCAAGACCAGCCGCAAGATCGGGCTGCGCGCGAATCAACCGGGCTATCGCCACGCTCCCCGCGTCGCCGCGCCGTTCCAGCTGGCGGATCACGCCCACGCGGTCGGCCACCGACTTGTCCTGGTTCAGCTTCATCTTTCCTTCCAGCCCGGCAATCGGAATCTCCAGCGCCGCGATCGCCTTCAGGCGCGGCGCCGTCAGGGTCTCGGGCATGTCCGGAAAGCGCCATTCGCCGCCGAGCGGCGTGTCGTAGCGCGCCACCGTCTCCGACAGCACCGCGCGGATGGCCTCGGGCGCTTCGATCAAGCGCGGCGTGCCGCGCGCATGGACGGCGGTGTAGTTCCACGTCGGGAAGGTCTGCTGATTCACGTACCAGCTGGGCGAAATGAACGCGTGCGGGCCCTGGAACAACACCAGCGCCTGCGCGCCGTCCTGCAGGTCGCGCCACTGCGGATTCGCGCGCGCCAGATGGGTGACCAGCGTTCCGCGCCCGCCATCGTCGCGCAGCAGGAAAGGCAGGTGCGTGGCGTTCGCGCCCGCCGCGCCCACGGTCACCAGGGTGGCGAAACTGTGCGCGCGCATGAACGCGTGCAGGACGCCGATATCGGCTTCGGCATAGGCCGGCGGGGTATACATGTCGCCCCCTAGGCCTTGGCGTGCAGCCAGCGCGCCGTGTCGTCGAAGGCTTCGCCCGCGACCGCGGCAATAGAGACGGCCTCCAGGAAGCTGTGCGCGGTGCCGGGATACACCTTCGACGCGACGTCCACGCCGGCGTCGCGCAGCTTGCGCTCCAGTTCGATGCTGTCGTCATGCAGCGGATCGCACTCGGTCACCACCAGCCAAGCCGGCGGCAGGCCTTTCAGGTCGGCGCGCAGGATGTCCACGCGCGGATCGAAGAAGTCCTTGCCGTGGCGGATGTGCATGCCGCGGAACCAGATCATCATGTGCAGCGACAGGCCGTATTCGCCGGCGCCGTAGCGCACGACCGAATTGCGGAACAGGTTGCTGCCGAAGCCGCCGTAGTTCAGCACCAGCCCCTTGATCAGCGGGACGCCTTCATCGCGCAGCGTCAGCGCCGAGCCCATGGACAGGTTGGCGCCGGCCGAATCGCCGCCCACGAAGATCTGGCCGGCATCGATGTCCAGCTCGCCCGCCGACGCGGCAACCCAGCGCAGCACGTCCACGCATTCTTCCAGCGGCTGCGGGAACTTGGCTTCGGGCGCGCGGGTGTAGTCCACCCCCACCACCACGACCCCGGCGCGTTCGGCGTATTCGCGCATCACGCGGTCATGCGTGTCGATGCTGAACAGCACGAAGCCGCCGCCGTGGATGTACATGAACGCGCCCGGCAGCCGGCGCTGCGCGGGGTAATAGACCCGCACGCGCACGGGCCCGTGACGCGTGGCCACCTGATGTTCCACCGTGCGCGCCATCTGCGGGCCACCCTGGGCCCACGGCAGGCGCACCTTCTCGGCATTGGCGCGGCCCTGTTCGATGGACAGGGTGTCGCGGCGCGGATACTGCGACGCGTCCGCCGCCATGCGCCGCAGGAATTCGGCGATCTGCGGGTCCAGAGGCGCAGGCGTGCCGGTCGGAATGGTGAACGCGGGATCTTCGAAATGCATGGAATGTCTCGTCTTGGGTTGGCAATCGGAAAACGGGGTATCGCGGCGTCAATAGCCGCGCGTCAGGTCGACTGTGTGGGCCAGGGACTCGCCCTGCCCCAGCCGGCGGATGTTGGCCACGACCTGCTCGGCCACGGTGCCCGGCGACGGCATGGTCGCCATGTGCGGGGTGACGATCACGCCGGGCGTGGACCACAGCGGATCAGCGGGATCCAGCGGTTCCTGCGCGAACACGTCAAGCACGGCCCCGCGCAGTTGCCCGCGCGCCAGGGCGTCGATCAAGTCGGCCGCAATCAGGTGTTCGCCCCGGCCGCAATTGACCACCGCCGCGCCTTGCGGCAAGGCATCGAACGTGCGGCGGTTCAGGATGCCGCGCGTGGCGTCGGTCAGCGGCACCAGGCACACCAGCACATCGGTGTTGGCCAGGAATTCGTCGAAGGCGGCTTCGCCGGCGTAGACGCGCACGCCGTCGATATCGCGCGGCGTGCGCGACCAGCCGTTGACCGGATAGCCCATTCCGGGCAGCACGGCGGCAATGGCGCCGCCCAGTTCGCCCAGGCCCATCAGGCCGATCCGGCACTGCGACGCCGGCGTCTGCGGCGGCCGGCTCCAGCGAGCGGCACGCTGGTTGGACAGCGCCAGGTCCAGCTTGCGATGAAACGTCAGCACGCACCACAGCACATACTGCAGCATCCCTTGGGCCAACTGCGGATCCACTACTCGGCAGACCGGCAGCCCGCGCGTGCGCTGGCCGTCCAGCAGGTTGTCCACGCCGGCGGCGATGCTGTGGATCAGTTTCAGGTTGGGCATGTCGTCGTACACACCCACGGGCGGGTTCCAGCAGACCGCCACGTCGGCATGCAGGCTGCGCGGGTCCGGCCAGACGGCGACGTCCAGCTCGGGCGCCAGTCCCTGCAACAAAGGCTGAAAGTAGGAAAGATTGGCCGATCGGCTCAATAAGGCAACGCGTGTCATCGGGGTTTCCTTCAAGCGCCGGCCAATGCCAGTCCGGCCGGGGGCCGGCTGCCCAACCCGTCCTTGCCGGGAATGGCGGCCAGCAGTTCCTGGGTGTAGCTGCTGCCGGGCCGCGTGAAGATCTGCTCGGCGGGGCCGATCTCCATGACGCGGCCTCGCTGCATGACGGCGATGCGATGGCACAGCCGGGCGGCCACGCGCAGGTCGTGGGTGATGAAGATCATGCTCAGGTTCAGTTGCGCGCGGATCCGCTCCAGCAGATCCAGAATCTGCGCCTGCACGGACACGTCCAGCGCCGACACCGCCTCGTCCGCGATCAGGATCTCCGGCTCCATCATCAGCGCCCGCGCGATCGAAATCCGCTGGCGCTGTCCGCCGGAAAACTCATGCGGATAGCGCTTTAGCGCGCTGGCATCGATGCTGACCAGCGCCAGCATGTCGCGCATCCGCGCCTGCACGCGGGCCGGGTCTTCGCCGTAGTTCAGCGGCCCTTCGGACAGCGTGGCCTCGATGGTCAGGCGCGGGTTGAAGGACCGATAAGGGTCCTGGAACACCATCTGGATCCGCTTGCACCATTGGCGCCACGCTGCGCGCGACAGGTTCGACACGTCCTCGCCATTCATTACGATGCGGCCCGACGTGGGACGCGCGAAGTGCGCCAGGCACCGGCCCAGCGTCGTCTTGCCCGAGCCGGACTCGCCGACGATGCCCAGCGTTTCGCCGCGCGCCAGCGACAGCGACACGCCGTCCAGCGCATTGACCTCGCGCCGCTTGGACCGGAACAGGCTGGACGTCACGAAGCGCATGCCCAGGTTTTCGACCGAAATGACCGGGTCGCCCTCGGCCAGCGGCGCACCGGCGCCAAACTTGCCCTTGGGCACCGCGTCGATCAGCTTGCGGGTATAGGGATGCTGCGGATTCGCCAGCACGTCGGCGGCAGCGCCGGCCTCCACGATGCGGCCGTGCTGCATCACGATCACGCGGTCCGCGATCTCGGCCACCACGTCGAAGTCGTGCGTGATGAACAGGATGCCGGTGTCGTGGCGCTCGCGCAGGCCGTGCAGCAGCCGCAGCACCTGCGCCTGCGACGTCACGTCCAGCGCGGTGGTCGGCTCGTCGGCGATGATCAGCGCCGGCTCCATCGCCAGCGCCATCGCGATCATCACCCGCTGGCGCTGCCCGCCCGACAACTGGTGCGGAAAGGCGTGGCGCAGGGTTTCGGGAGAAGGCAGCCGCATGTCGGTCAGCAGCGCCAGCACGCGCTGGTCGACCTCGCGGCGCGACAGCGACGGGCCGTGGAACTGGAAGATCTCGGCGATCTGATCGCCTACCTGCATCAGCGGGTTCAGGGCCGTCATGGGCTCCTGAAAGATCATGGCCATCCGGTCGCCGCGCAGCGCGCGCAGCTCGGCCAACGAGGCGTGCGTAATGTCGCGGCCGGACAGCAGGATCTGCCCGCTTTCCAGCTTGAGCACGTTCTTGGGCAAGAGGCCCATCACGGCGCTGGCCGTGACGGACTTGCCCGAGCCGGATTCACCGACGATGCACACGATTTCGCGCGGGCTGACGGTGAGCGCGATGCCCTCGGCGGCGTAACGCCGGTCGCCGGCGCCGGGCAGGCTGACCTTCAGGTCGCGGATTTCCAGAATGGGAGGTGAGGACATCGGCTTCAACCCTTGCGTTGGTGCGCCATGCGCGGGTCCAGGCGATCACGCAGCGCGTCGCCGAACAGGTTCACGGACAGGATCAGCAGCGCCAGGAAGACGCCCGGAAACAGGACGATCCACGGCGCGCGCTGGAAGAACGGGCGGCCCTCGGAAATGATGCTGCCCAGGCTGGGGATCTCGGGCGGAAAGCCCAGGCCCAGGAAGCCCAGCACGGCTTCGATCAGAATGGCCGAGGCGCAGATGAACGTGGCCTGCACCACCAGCGGGTTGATCGTGCTGGGCAGGACATGGCGCCACAGCACGCGCCAGGTCGCCGTGCCCATGCCCAGCGACGCTTCGACGTAAGGTTCTTCGCGCACCGACAGCACCACGCTGCGCACCAGCCGCGCCACACGCGGAATCTCGGGGATGGCGATGGCCGTCACCATCGTGGGAATGGTCGCGCCGCCCAGCGCCACCATGGCGATGGCCAGCAGCAGGCCGGGAATAGCCATGATGCCGTCGATGATGCGCATCACCACCGCGTCCAGCCGGCGGAAATAGCCTGCCAAAAGGCCCAGCAGCAGCCCGGCGCACACCGAGATCACGCTGACCAGCGCCGCCAGCGTGATCGACAGCCGCCCACCGTACAGCACGCGCGAAAACAGGTCGCGGCCCAGCGAATCGGTGCCCAGCCAGTATTCGGCGCTGACCGGCTTGAGCCGCATGCGGGGCGCCAGCGCGGCGGGGTCATGCCAGGTGATCAGCGGCGCCAGCATGGCCAGCCCCACCAGCGCCACCAGTAGCGCCAACCCGGTGAACATCATGGGATCGCGCGTCAGCGCGGGCCAGAAGGAACGGGGACGATCCAGAGCAGTTGTGTTCATGTCCGGCCTCAGTAGCGGATGCGCGGATCGAGCACGACATACAGCAGGTCGATCGCCAGGTTGATGAAGACATACACGAACGAGAAGAACAGGATCGTGCCCTGCACCACCGGATAGTCGCGCGCCAGCACGGCGTCGACGATCAGGCGTCCCACGCCCGGGATGTTGAAGATGGTCTCGGTGACGACCACCCCGCTGATCAGCGTGGTGAGCGCCAGCCCGATGACGGTGACGATGGGCACCGCGGCGTTGCGCAGGGCGTGGCGGTACAGCACGTAGCGTTCGGGAACGCCCTTGGCGCGTGCCGTGCGCACGAAATCTTCGCCCAGCACTTCCAGCATGCTGCCCCGCGTGATGCGGGTGATCAGCGCCACGAACACCGTTGCCAGCGTGATGGTGGGCAACGCCATGTGATAAAGGAACGTCCCGAACCCCGACGCCAGCCCCGCGTAGCCCTGCACCGGAAACCAGTTCAGCTTCACCGAGAACGCAAGAATCAGCAGATAGCCCACCACGAACGCCGGCACCGAAAATGCCAGGACCGTGACCGCCAGCGTCACCCGGTCGAACAGCCCCTTGTGCCACCACGCCGAAAACACGCCCAGCGGAATCGCGGCAAAGATGGTGAGCAGAATCGCGCAGATCGCCAGCGCCATCGTCGGCCCCAGCCGCTGGCCGATAAGCGTGGTCACCGGATCCTTCGAAATGATCGAGGAGCCCAGATCACCCTGGAGCAGCGCGCCCATCGCCAGGGCGTATTGCGTGGGCAGCGGGCGGTCCAGGCCCATGTCGGCGCGGACCTGCGCCACCGCCTCCTCGCTGGCCATGTCGCCGGCGATGACGCGGGCGGGGTCGCCCGGCGCCAGCCGCAGCAGCAGGAACACCACGGTGGCCACCACCAGCATCACGGGGATGGCGGCCAGCACGCGCTTGAAGATCAGATTGAGCATGATGGAGATCCCTTCCCGCTACTTGGGCGAGGTCCAGAAAAGCGGAATCGGCGCATCGACCATGTCCGCGAACTTGGCGTTGTAGCCCTTGAACTTGGAGTACCCGCCCAGCGGCACGTACATCACCTGCTCATAGTTGCGGCGCTGGATGGCCTGGGCCAGTTCGCGGCGTTCGTCCTCGGTGCGCGCGGCGGCGAAGCGGCTGCGCAGCTCGTCCATGACGGCGTCGTGCGTCCAGCCGGGATAGGTGGAATCCGCGCGCCCGTCCAGGTTGGGATTGCCCACCGCCGAGATCAGATCCAGGCTGGACATGTTGGACTGGAAGATGCTCCAGCCGCCGTGATCCACGCCCTCTTTCTTGCTGCGGCGGCTGAGCAGCGTGGCCCAGTCCATCGACTGGATCTCGACGTTCATGCCGATGCTGCGCAGCGCCTGCGCCGTGACGGGCGCGATGTTGGCGAAGATGGGCAGGTCGGTCGGATGCAGCACCACGACCTTTTCGCCGGCGTAACCGCTTTCCTTCAGCAGCTTGCGGGCGTTTGCCAGATCCGGCGGGTTGATCTGCGTGGCGCCTTCTTCGGACGCGTAGGGCGACACGCAGGTCAGCACCGCCCCGCACACCTGGTAGACGTCCGGATCGCCGATCTGCGCGTCCAGGTAGTCCGCTTCATACAGGGCGGCCAGCGCCGCGCGGCGCACCTTCACGTTGTTGAAAGGCGCCTGCAGCCAGTTCATCCGCAAGGTGAACATGTTGGAGTTCTTGCCGTAGGACTTGAGCGCGATGCCCTTGGCGTCCTTCAACTGCGGCATCAGGTCGGGCGGAACGTCCTCCAGGAAGTCGATCTCGCCGTTGCGCAGCGCGTTCACCGCGGTCTGGCTGTCGGGAATGTTCAAGAGTTCCAGCCGGTCCACCGTGACGACCTTGCCGCCCGCGAACGCACTGGCCGGCTCTTTGCGCGGCACGTAGCCGTCGAACTTTATATAGGTGGCTTTCACGCCGGCCTGGAAATCGGCCTGCACGAATTTGTAAGGGCCGGACCCGATCGTCTCGCTGATCGCCTGCGAGGCCGGCGCGGATGCGATGCGCTTGGGCATGATGAACGGCACCGGCGAGCTTTCCTTGGCCAGCGATTCCAGCACCAGTCCGTAGGGCGCCTTGAGCTTGAGCGTGAAGGTGTCGGCCCCCGTCGCGGCGAGTTCGGCGGTGGCGTTCTTCAGGCGGTTGCCGATCGTCGCGTCGCCCGCCTGCCAGCGCTGCAGGGACGCGACCACGTCTTCAGCCGTGACCGGCGCGCCGTCATGGAACACCAGTCCGGGGCGCAATTTGAAGACATAGTTCATGCCGTCTTCGGACACCGTCCACGACTCCACCATCTGCGGCTGCGGACGGCCTGACGCGTCCATCGAGAACAACGTGTCGTAGACCAGATAGCCGTGGTTGCGGGTGACGTAGGCCGACGTCAGGATCGGGTCCAGCACGCGCAGCGGCGCGTGCATCACGAACTTGGCGGTGGTCTCGGCCTGGCTGGCGGCGGGCACGGCGGCCAGCGGCGCGGCTGCGGCCAGGATCAGTGCTGCGGAAAACAGAAAGGATCGCTTCATTACTTCCCCTTTATGGTTTGGTCCGGCGCCGGCGGCGTGCCGGCGGGCCTTGATGCGGATCAGGGCAGCAGGATCTGCCGCCCCGTCCAGGGCGCGGCGCGTTCCAGCTCGGCCGCCAGGCGCAGGATCTGGTCCTCGCGTCCGAAGTGCCCGAAGAGCTGGCTGGCCACCGGCACCCCTGATTCCGTCCAGTCCAGCGGCAGGCTGGCCGCTGGCTGGCCCGAGGCGTTGATCACCGCCAGGAAGGTCGCATAGCGCGACACCTTTTCGCGGAACGCCCAGAACTCGCCTTCCAGCGCCAGGTCGCCCAGCTTGGCGGGCAGTTGCGCCAGCGTGGGCGTCAGCACCAGATCGACGTCCGTCATGGCCGACTCGATGGCGCGGCCGATCGCATGGAAGCGGTTGATCGAATCCACGTATTGCGTGGCGGTCAGTTCGCGGCCCACCGACAGGCCGTCGCGGATGACCGGCTCCAGGTCGTCATCGCGCAGCTCGCGGCCACGGATTGCCAGGCGCGCCTGCACGGCCAGCACGATGTTCGTGGCCAGCACGGTGCCGTGGGCGCGGACGAATCCCGAATAGTCCAGGTCCGGCAACGGCGCGTCGACGACCTCGTGTCCCAGTTCCCGGCACAGGCGGGCCGTGCGTTCGACGGCGGCCAGGCATTCCGGCGCGATGGGGATTCCATTCCAGGCCTGGCGCCACACGGCGATGCGCAGGGGCTCGCGGCGTTGCTCGCGCACCGAATCCAGATACGAGCCCGGCGCGGGCGGCGCGGCGTAGGGCGAACCCGGCGCATAGCCGCTGATCCCGTCCATCGCCGCCGCGGTATCGCGCACGCTGCGCGTCAGCACGCCTTCGCAGGCCATGCCGCCCCACCCTTCGCCGCGAGCCGGCCCCATCGGCACGCGGCCCCGGCTGGGCTTTAAGCCAAACACGCCGCAGCAGGCAGCCGGGATGCGGATCGACCCGCCGCCATCGCTGCCGTGTGCCACCGGCACGATGCCTGCCGCCACTGCAACCGCGGCGCCGCCGCTCGAACCGCCGACCGACCGGTCCAGCGCCCGCGGGTTCAGCGTGGCGCCGCCGTTGCGGCGCGCCTCGGTGGACGGTCCCATGCACAGCTCCGATACCGTGGTCCGTGCGAATGGGATCAGTCCCGACGCTTCGAAGCGCTGGGCCAACGTCGCGTCGAACGCGTATTCCGTGTCGTCAAACAGTGCCGAACCCAGGCTGGACGGAAAGCGCACGCTCGGCAGACCCGAATCCTTGAGCAGAAAGGGAATGCCGCGGAACAGGCCGCGCTCGGTCCAGCCGCCGGCCAATTTACGGCCCGTTTCAGGCTGCACGTAGGTCAGCGCGTTCAATGGCGCGCCGCGTTCTTCGGCCAACTGCAACGCGCATTCCATCAGCTCGGCCGGCGTCACCTGTCCGCGCGCCAGCAGCCCCGCCAACGCCAATCCGTCCTGCCCTTCGTACTCGTCTGTCCGCATGACTTCCCTGCAACCTTGATGCGCCTGGGTGGCCGGCGCGATAGCCCGCATCCGATTCGATGCCCTGCTTTTGCCGCCTACTTTTCAGGTATTGTTTAGCAATACCGATGTAGTTCATAAAAATATTCTAAGCGAGCAACTTCGGGGCACGCAACGCGCGATGCATCAGGGATTTCCCGCGATGGCGGGCTTGTCGAGGCGTTGGCGCGTTGTGCCGCGGACATCGGTATTGCCGATCGCGGCGCCGCCCCCAATAATTTCCGCACGCTCGAATTCCCCTCCTCTCATCGGCAAGGAAAAACGCTCATGCACATCCTGGTTGCTGGCTTCCAGCACGAGACCAACACCTTCGCGCCCTCCAAGGCGGGCTACGACAACTTCGTGCGCGGCGAAGGCTTTCCCGCGATGGTGCGAGGCGCGGACATGCTGGCGCTGCGCGAGGTCAACATCCCGGCCGGCGGCTTCATCAATGCTATGGCCGCCGACGGCCACACCGTGCAGACCGTGATCTGGGCAGGCGCCAGCCCGTCGGCCCATGTGACGCAGGACGCCTACGAGCGCATCGCCGGCGAGATTCTGGACGCGGTGCGGGCGGGCGGCTTTGACGCCGTCTACCTGGACCTGCACGGCGCCATGGTCACGGAACATCTGGACGATGGCGAAGGCGAACTGCTTGCCCGCGTGCGCGAGATCGTGGGATCGGACGTGCCGGTGGTCGCCAGCCTGGATCTGCACGCGAATGTCACCGCGCAGATGCTGCAAAGCGCCGACGGCCTGGTAGCGTTTCGCACGTATCCGCACGTGGACATGGCCGACACCGGCGTGCTGGCCGCGCGGCTGCTCATGGCGCGCATGCAGGCCGGCGGCAAATGGACCCGCAGCGAACGCCGCCTGCCCTTCCTGATTCCCATCAACGGCATGTGCACGATGCTCGAACCCTCGCAGGGCGTGTATGCGCTGCTGGGTGAACTAGAACAGACGCCCGGCGTGGCCTCCATCTCCTTCGCGCCGGGCTTTCCCGCCGCGGATTTCCCGGAGTGCGGGCCGGTGGTGTGGGCCTACGGC
This sequence comes from Achromobacter sp. ACRQX, assembly GCF_022346505.1. Classification (NCBI taxonomy): domain Bacteria; kingdom Pseudomonadati; phylum Pseudomonadota; class Betaproteobacteria; order Burkholderiales; family Alcaligenaceae; genus Achromobacter; species Achromobacter sp. ACRQX. Next base: position 79,544 of record NZ_JAKRML010000015.1, on the reverse strand, counting down.
ACGGACGCCGCCGCGGTCGAGCAGGTCACGGAATCGCTGTATGCGCGCGTATTGGCGCTGGAACCCGAGTGGTCGCCGAACTTTCTGGAACCGGCCGAGGCGGTGCGCCGCGCGCAGGCCCTGGCCGCGGAAGCGACGCGGCCCATCGTCATTGCGGACACGCAGGACAACCCCGGCGCGGGCGGTGACGCCAACACCACCGGCATGCTGCGCGCGCTGGTGGAAGCGGACGCGCAGAACGCGGCGCTGGGCTTGCTGTACGACCCCGACGTGGTGCGTCAGGCAACAGCGGCAGGCGTCGGCGCGACCGTCGCGCTCAAGCTGGGCGGTCAGTCCGGCGTCACGGGCGACGCGGCCTTTGAAGGCGAATTCGTGGTCGAGGCGCTATCGGACGGCAAGCTGCGCTTTGACGGCCCGATGATGAACGGCATGGACGTCGACCTGGGCGGGACGGCCACGCTGCGGATCGGCGGCGTGCGGGTAGTGGTCAGCGCCGGCAAGGCGCAGATGCTGGACCGCAACCTGTTCCGCGTCGGCGGCGTGCAGCCCGAGGAAATGGGGATATTGGTGGTGAAAAGCTCGGTGCATTTCCGGGCCGACTTCCAGCCCATCGCGCACGAGGTACTGGTGGCCAAGGCGCCCGGCCCGATGCAGGCCGATCCCGCGGATCTGCCATGGACGCGTCTGGCGCCCGGGATGCGGGTGCGGCCGCAGGGGCGGCCGTTCGCGGCGGCGTGAAAACGGCATGGCCGGCGCAAAGGCGCCGGCCATGTCGACGAAGGCGGCCATCGTGGCCCCTATCAATCGGTACTACTTCAGCTTGCCCTGCGGGCTGACGAAGTCTTCCAGCGTCAGTCCCTTTTCCTTCAGGATCGCCTCCAGCAGCGGTTGCAGCTTGCCCAGGCTTTCCTGAACGGTCTCGCGCACAGTGTCGACGATGACCTGCGTGCTGCGCTCGATCTCGATGTTGACCGCGTCGCCCACCTGCTTGTCCTCGAAGACCGTCATGCGGCGCGTCTCAGGAATCAGCCAGACCTCGAACCAGCCTTCGGCGCGGTTCACTTCCGACACGGTCAGGCTGGCGCCGTTGATGGCGATGTAGCCCTTGGCGAACACATATTTGCGGAAGGCCTCGGGAATGCTGAAGCGCATCAGGCGATTGGTGTCCGACGACTTCACCATCAGCACCTGCGACGTGAAGTCCACGTGGCCCGACAACGGATGGCCGCCGATCTCGGCGCCGTCCTTGGCCGCGCGCTCTACATTCGCGCTGTCGCCCTCGCCATAACTGCCCAGCGTGGTGATCGCCAGGCTTTGCAGCATGACGTCGAACGTAGCCTGATTCTCGGACAGGATTTCCGTGACGGTCAGGCAGACGCCGTCCGTCGACACGCTGGCGCCGATGGCCAGGTCAGTGCAGAAACCAGGGGGAAAATCCAGCGTGAAGGTGCGCAGGCCTTCGCGATCCGCGATCTTTGCGATCTTCGCGGTGCCTTGAACAATACCGGTGAACATACGGATCCTGAAAGCGGGGCGGCAGGCCCCGGAAGCAAAACATCAACGTTAACCGATATTTTGTCCGGGTCCTTGCTGGGGGCCGCTGCCCGGGCCATTGCCCGGGTCCTTGCGCGAACGCGGCGCCCCCGCGCCGGGATCAGTGGCGGATCGCGATGGTCTTCAGGCTGGTGAAGCCGTACAGCGCCTCAAAGCCCTTCTCGCGGCCGTAGCCCGACTGGCGCGAACCGCCGAACGGCAGTTCCACGCCACCGCCCGCGCCGTAGTTGTTGACGAACACCTGGCCGGCGCGCAGCTTGCGGGCCAAGCGCATCTGGCGGCCGCCGTCGCGCGTCCACACGCCCGCCACCAGGCCATACAACGTGCCATTGGCGATTTCCAGCGCTTCTTCCTCGGTGTCGAACACCATGGCGGCCAGTACCGGGCCGAAGACTTCTTCCTGCGCCAAGCGGCTGTCGGGCGGCACGTCGCGGAACAGCACGGGCGGCTGATAGAAGCCGGCCTCGGGCGTGCCGTCCTTCAGCTTGCCGCGCGCGGCGACCTTCATGCCTTGCGCCTCGGCTTCGGCCAGGAAGCCGCGCACGCGGTCCTGCTGGCGCGCGTTGATCAGCGGACCGACATCCAGGTCCGCCGCCGCCGGTCCGGTCACCGTGGCGGAAAACGCGTCCGACAGGCGCTTGAGCACGGTTTCGTACACGCCGCGCTGGATCAGCACGCGGCTGCCGGCCGAGCACGTCTGGCCGGCGTTCTGGATGATGGCGCCCAGCAGCACCGGCATCGCGGCGTCCAGGTCAGCGTCGTCGAACACGATCTGCGGCGACTTGCCGCCCAGTTCCAGCGTGACGGGCACGTGGTTCTCGGCAGCGGCGTGCGCGACCATCTTGCCGGTCTGCGGCGAGCCCGTGAACGAGATGTGGTCGATGCCCGGATGCGCGGACAGCGCAGCGCCGGCCTCATGGCCGTAGCCCGTGACGATGTTCAGCGCGCCGGCGGGCAGGCCGACTTCGGCGGCGATCTCGGCCAGCTTCAAGAGCGACAGGCAGGCATCTTCAGCGGGCTTGACCACGCACGCGTTGCCCGCCGCCAGCGCCGCGCCGACGCTGCGGCCGAAGATCTGCAGGGGGTAGTTCCACGGCACGATGTGGCCGGTGACGCCATGCGGCTCGCGCACCGTCAGCACGGTGAAGCCCGGGGTGTAGGGAATGGTCTCGCCGTGCAGCTTGTCGACCGCGCCGGCATAGAACTCGAAATAGCGCGCCACGGCGGCGGCATCGGCGCGCGCCTGCTTGATGGGCTTGCCCGTGTCGGCCGATTCCAGCTGCGCCAGTTCCTCCTGGCGGTCCAGCAGCGCAAAGGCAATCTTCATCAGCAGGCGGCTGCGGACGGCGGGCGCCATCTGGCCCCACTCGCCTTCGAACGCCTGGCGCGCGGCCTGCACGGCGCGGTCCACGTCGGCCTCGTTCGAGCGGGCCAGTTCCTCGAAAGGCTTGCCATCGGACGGGTTCAGGACGGGAATGGTTTCACCGGTGGCCGCGGCCACCCATTGGTTGGCGATAAAGTTCTTCTGAGTCACGATGTGCGGAGTAAAGTAGCGGCCGAACGGCCGGTTGGGGGAAGCTGCATGTCTCGGAGCGCTTGCCAGCAGCTGGGCCGGCCGCGCCGCCTGCGCGTCGTGCGCGCGGGCGTTGTGGTTTGAATGGCAAGGTACGGGAGGCCTCCGCAACTTGTCAATTGAAATGACAGCTTTAATCCCAACCTTCAGGATATTTTTCTGGATGATCGGGTTATCCCTAATATTTCAGGGGCTTAGCGGCCCGCCGGTTAGTCATGCCGCATGACAACCTGTCCCTACTTGAAGGAGCGCCCGATGAGCAACGTACGTGACCCGCAGCTTGAATCGCTGCTGGCCGCGGCTACCCGCCCCCGTCCCGAACTGGACGTGCTGGCCGAGGTGGCGTCAGGCCTGGGCTATGTCCGCGCCGAGCGCTTTGCCGAGCGCGTCTACGAAAGCCTGTTCTACGCGATCGCCACCGGCAAGATTGCCCCCGGCAACAAGCTGCCGACCGAACTGGAACTGGCCGCGCTCTTTGAAGTGTCGCGGCCCGTCGTGCGCCAGGCGCTGGACCGGCTGCGTGAAGACCAGCTCGTGGACTCGATCCGCGGATCGGGCTCCTACGTGAAGTCCAAACCGGACCTGATGGGCGGCATGCCCGCCGTGGACCCCGCGCGCCGCGTGGGCCACATCCTGGAAGGCCTGGAACTGCGCATGGTGATCGAGCCCGAATGCGCGCACCTGGCCGCACTGCGCCGCACACCCGAAGACCTGCAGGAAATGGACCGCATGCTGACCGGCTACGAAGAGGCCGACGCGTCCGGCGCCATCGCGCACCATCACGACTATGGCTTTCACCGCGCCATTGCCACGGCCACGGGCAACCAGCGCTTCGTGCAGGTGCTCAAGTCCCTGGAATACGACGTGAGCCACGCCGTGAACGTCATGCGCCATCTGGTCCACAGCGAACCCTGGAAGCGCACGCGCGCCGCCATCGACGAACACCGCCACATCTATAAACTGATCCGCGATCAGGATGCCGAGGGCGCGCGCAACGTCATGCGCGCCCATATCGAAAAAGCCCGCAGCCGCATGCTCAACAGCGGCTCGGAACATTGAGCAGGAAGTCGTACCCCATGTCATCGCAACGCCCGCAACTGAACCTGAACCAGCAACTCGTCATCGTCACCGGCGCCAGCCGCGGCCTAGGCGCCGCCATCGCGCAGGCCTTCCTGCGTGAAGGCGCCAAGGTCGTCATCAACTACCTGAACAGCGCAGAGCGCGCCGAGGCTCTGGCGGCTTCCGCCCCGGACCGCGCCCTGGCCGTGCAGGCCGACGTGCGCGACCCCGCCGCCGTCGCCGCCCTGGTCGCCCGCGCCAGCCAGCACTTTGGCCAGCCGGTCAGCACGATCGTCAACAACGCCCTGCCCGCCTTCCAGTTCAACGGCGACGCCCGTCCCCACGCCGACACGCTGGACTGGGCGCAGATGAACGCCCAGATCGAAGGCAGCGTGCGCGCGGCGCTCAACACCACGCAGGCCGCCCTGCCCGGCATGCGCGCCGCCGGCGGCGGCCGCATCATCAACGTCGGCACCAATCTGGTCCAGAACCCCGTCGTGCCGTACCACGACTACACCGCCGCCAAGGCCGCGCTGCTTGCCTTTACCCGCACCCTGTCCCACGAACTGGGCGCGGACGGCATCACCGTCAACATGGTGTCCGGCGGCCTGCTGCGCACCACCGACGCCTCGGCCGCCACCCCCGACGCCGTCTTCGACATGATCGCCGCCGGCACCCCGCTGCGCGAAGTCACCACGCCGGAGCAATTCGCCGACGCGGTTCTGTTCTTCGCCAGCCCCTGGTCGCGCGCCGTGACCGGGCAGAACCTGATCGTGGACGGCGGTTTGGTAAAGGGTTGATTGCCGCATCCGGGAAGCCCCCCGGATGACGCTAATGCGTCGTGTGTTACGGTGGACCGGCAAATCCACCGCAACCCAGGAGGCAAGATGAAGACACAGATCAGTTATCGAAAGCTCGACGGCAGCGACGGCGTGGCGCTGGTCAATGGCGGGATATCCGACAGCCAGCAAGCAAAGCAGGAACTGGCGAATTGGCTGGACTTGCCGGCGGCGGACGCGGCGGGCGGAAATCCGGACGATGTCGACGGCCGGCTGCGGCGCGGGGGAATCGAGCCGGGATCGGTTGAGTTCAATCACATCAGCGAATAGCAAAAGCCAGAACCCCGATTCGCAGGAATCGGGGTTTTTGTTTGTGCGTGTCTGACACCTTGCGGCGGCGGTGGAGCTTCGCTGGCCGGTGTCTGACACCCAACATGCGCAGGCCGGGCAAAAAAGCGCGTCATGGCGGCGCGGTATCATTCCGCATCTGCAGGGGCGGCCTCGGCCCCCCCCCGAATTGCTCTCGTTTCAACGACGCCATCGAAGCCAGATTTGAAGCCATCGGCCCGTCACGCCGACGCGATGCCCCGAGAGCCGCGTAAACAAACATCTGAACAAAACATGAAACTCGCAACTTGGAACGTCAACTCCCTGAACGTGCGCCTGCAACAGGTCCTCGACTGGCTCGCCGCCAATCCCGTCGACGTGCTGTGCATCCAGGAACTCAAGCTCACCGACGACAAGTTCCCCGAGGCGGCATTCAAGGAAGCCGGCTACCACGCTGTGTGGGCCGGCCAGAAAACCTATAACGGCGTCGCCATCATTTCCCGCGTGCCCGGCACGACGATGGTGCGCAACATCCCCGGCTACGAAGACCCGCAGCAGCGCGTCCTGGCCCTGACCTTCCCCAGCCCCGAAGGCGAAGTGCGCGTCGTCTGCGCCTACTGCCCCAACGGCCAGTCGGTCGGGTCCGACAAGTACGCGTACAAGCTGGAATGGTTTGAAGCCATGCGCAAATGGCTGGCTGAAGAGATCAAGCAATTCCCCCGCCTGGCCGTGCTGGGCGACTACAACGTCGCGCCCGCCGACGAAGACGTGCACAACCCCGAAAAGTGGGAAGGCCAGGTCCTTGTGTCCGAACCTGAACGCCAGGCCTTGCGCTCGCTGATCGACGTGGGCCTGACCGACTCGTTCCGCCTGTTCGAGCAGCCGGAAAAGTCGTTTACGTGGTGGGATTACCGCCAATTCGCGTTCCGCCGCAACGCCGGCCTGCGCATCGACCACGTGCTGCTGTCTGCCCCTTTAGTCAAGCGTTGCACCGCCTGCGTGATCGACAAGGAACCCCGCCGCAACGAGCAACCGTCGGACCACGCGCCGGTCATCGCCACGCTCGCATTTGTCTGAAAAATATCGGCGCCGGCGCGTGTTGCGCAGCCGGGGGGAATTCCTGTATATTTCTGGTCTTGCTTGATTTGGGGCGGTAGCTCAGCTGGGAGAGCGTCGCGTTCGCAATGCGAAATTGGCATCAAATCCAGGCTTTTTCCTGAGTGTTTTCAAGCACATCAAGTCCCAGCTAACAACTGCAATTCCCGAGTTCTCCCACGCTGCGTGGACCAAGATTGGACCAAAATTCTTTGGTCCTTTTTTGTGCCCGCGTCATCCAATTTCTTCCTCAATCTTCCCTAATTTATTAGCGCGGACTGATAACCCCATACTCAATCTTGCATATGGTTGGCACCGCCCGCGGGCGCTAGTCTCGGAGCAAACAATAAGACAATCAACGCAGCGAAGTGTGGAGATCGAAAATGGACAAACCTGTCGTCAGCGCAGCGCAGTTCAAAGTCGCCAGCGCCAAAGTGCAAGAAGCCCTTGACCAAGCTGGTGTGCCTCGTGGCAGCGTAGTAGTGAACTGGAAAGTTGCTGAAGGGTCTGACGCGGCGTCTTTCGGCGTTCCCGCGCCAGATAGCAGCGGGGACACGAAGAAGCCGCAATGGCGCTGCGAGTGGGTGCCGCCTTCCGGGATTCGGTGCGAGTTTTAATGAAAACCCCGGCTCGTGGCCGGGGTTGTTTCTTTCTCAACACAAGGTTAGCGCTTCGCTCCCCGCAGTCGCGGGAGACGCGATTGGGTGCGGTGCCACTCGTCGTGCCGCAACCGGGAAAGCGACGAGTTCCGCATCCTGCTCGTCACCCGCCAGTGCGTGCGCGGGGCGATCAGCTCGCGATACTCGTCCACAGTCAGGTCGATGAGCTTGCCGTCGACGGTGAGCACGTGGTGGAGGATGACGAGCGGTCCGACGCCGCGCACAAGGGCGAGGCCCTGCTCTTTCCACAATTCCGGCGCCGTTCGCAAGGAATGCGCAATTTCCAGAACCATCGGGCGCGGGTCCGGGGTGCGCTCAGGCTTGAAGATCAGCCTGCCCAGAAAGCTCAGGAGCTTTTTCATGCCGCGGCCTCCTGGGTCTCCGTGCCCTCCTTCTGCCCCTGCTGGGTCGCCATGTGCGCGGTGATCGTCGTCACCAGCGCGAGGGTGCGCAACAGCGGAACGACGGCGCCGTTGGCGTCCACCAGATCCATGTGCCCCATCCCGAAGTCGATCACCTTCCAGGGGAACGGGCTGCCGGCGCGCACTTCGACGATCGTCTTCTCGTTTTCGCGTTTCATGTCGTGTTGTGTGATACCGAACCGCACCACTGTATGCAGTGCGGTTCGACTTGGGGTTATGCGGCGGCGACCGCGGCGTCGAACTGCGCCTGCACCTGCTCTAGGGTGTCCGCGACGTGCTTGTCGGTGCGGTAGCACGCTTCGATCATCCGGGGCAGAAAGAGCGAATAGAAGTCGCTGCTCGCCGACGGCGCCATGATCGAGCTGGCCTTCACCTTGATGATGCTGCTGATCCAGTTGTCGGGGTTCGCATCGACGTCATCGCGCATCGCCTCGTTCTTGACGGTGACGTCAGTCTTCAGGCGCCCGCAGGCGGACTCGCACGCAAGCGCCCCTGCGCGCCCTTCGTTCTTGGTGTTCGCCTTGCCCGGCACGATGCCGCGGACGACCAGATCGACCTCGGCCTCCAACTTGAGCTTGATCTGCTCCTTGCTGGTGCCGTCTCGCCAGATCGCCTCCCTCTTCTTCAGGACGGTCCCCTCTTTGCCCTGGACCAAATACTCGCGATAGTGGGCCAGCGCTTCCTGCATCGAATGAACGATGCGCGTGTCGATCAGGGCGAGCAGGCCATCGTGCAGCTTCATGGCAGATAGTTGCTTCACGAGCCCGGTCAGGCGCTGCTTGTAGGGCACCGCGTGCTTGCCCTTCGGAACCACCGCGGATGCCGGGATCTGGTCCCAGACGCGCAGCACCACCCGGCACCCCGGTTCGAGCCCGCCGCCCTGATCGATCTTGTTCAGCATGCCGTAGCCGATCTCCCGCGGCAGCTCCTTCTTGTCGCGCTCGACCAGAAGTTCGCCGTGGGTCTGGGTGCCCGGCGCCAGCAGAACGATCGCCAGCGGCTAGGTCCGGGAACTGCGCCTGGTCAATGTTCTTTCCCTGGCGGCTGGAGAAACGCACGCGGTCACGTTCCCGGTCGAGGTTGACGAACATGCCCTCCGCCTTCGGCTGAAGACCACGTCACGGGCTCAATCTCAAGCGGGCGGCTGGTCAGTGTCCTTTGGCAGCGGACCTGGTAAAACGCGGCTATGGCGTCGATAGCTGCCCAACGTCGCTACTCTCGTAGCAATGCCGTTGATATCTAGTCTTTTTCATCGCTATTAATAGGACAATACCTAAACACTTATCGAACTATTTCGACAATTGCTTGAATGCCACACTGATGACGTGCCAAGGTAAAATGCTAAGCGGACTCTGCAGCGGCCCGCGGACTGGGAAACAAGAGACGAGTGTTGCAGCCAGTTCCTACCATTTAGGGGGTATGGAAAATCATCACGGTTAAGACGTCTAAGCTATAAGCGACGAACCGCCAAATTATAGTTATCGATGCATAGTTTTTCTCTTGCGCTAGATGGATAGTCGGCCTCTAAGCTTCACGAAACAGGAATGCCTTTGAAAAATCTTTCCCCAACCTAGCTTTTTTCTTAAACCTTTTTTGTGGGAAGCCAATACTTTCCCTAACCCATCCGACTGAGACTGTCGAATAGGTTAAGTATTGGCTTCTACCCTTTTTTGTGGGACCCTCCCTCGAGAATGCTGCGCTTTGTATCGCTTTTTTAGTGCGCCCCGAGGGTTCGCCTTGCAAACTAAAGCTCACCGCCCCGGCCGCAGCAGCTCTTTCGAGCAACTTCCACCTGTGGGATTGTGGCGGATCCCTTCTATCCCCATACACCCTTACAGGCGCAGCCTACCCGAACGTTCACTACTGCCGATAAAGTAAGCGATGACTATTATAGGTCTCCGATTTCGAAATTTGAGGTATGCACGGTAAATGGAAAAATCAAGGAGCTAGAACCTGGGTGGTTTCTGATAGCAGCATGTTTCGCGCGCTACCGCCGCACGTCGCCAACACCCTGAGCAATGAGCGTGACAGCACTTTCACGATGTATGACCCCGCAGGAGATCCTCCCTGCAAACGATGAACGCTGGCCTAGCTGCCGAGGGATTTGCCTAGCCCCCAAATGCGCTCAACTTGACCGAGGAGATGTTTGCCCCGTCGCCTCATCCTAGCCCCATACCGATCCGCGGCAGCAAATTCATGATCGTAGCCCCGGCTCGTCGGGCGACGCATAAAGCTGGCGCGCATCGCAGGTGGCAAATCAGCGGCCGCTCGATCAACCGCATTTGGATGGATGAGCTATCGACGGCACCCGTTCGAAGAGCGCCGATCATAGTCCGAGCACGAATACACGACATCCGGGGCGACTGCGGAAGTCGGCGCACGTCGCAGCGACCAAGCTGAGTCGGTCAGGTTGACATAGAGAGGGTCGAGCGCATCCTTGCAGGGGAGGACGAGAATGGCAAACGGGAGGCGTTTATGCGTATGCACCAAGACATTCATCAGGGGCGCGTGCAAGAGGAGGCGCCCCGCCCCGCCCCGCAGACGTAGAAACCCAGGATGAAGAGCCGGGGACCTGGTGATGGCGGTCGACTTCAGCTCCATCGCGCTGTTTCCAGGGCGTCGAACCGATGCGCGGTCTGGCGCGCGCTGGCAGTGCAACCTCTCTGGCAAGCGCCCGTCCATTGCGTATGGCGAGCATATCGAAGTCCGCTTTAACGATGGCCGGATCGAGCCTGATCACCCTAATCACGTCTGGGATACGCGAGCCGGTGACCATGAGCGCTTCGTTGGCTTCTTCAGGGTGGTCGGACGCAACCCGATTCCAACCACGCAGCCAGCGCCCGCCGGGGTCACAACCGAGGGGGCAGAAGCCGGCTCCTAGGAGTTCTCATCGCGAATCCGATCCGGGTTGTGGGAGCGCTGTCCGGCGTCTCGCTCACTTTCCTCCGACCGCACTGCACGGCCCATTGAAACTCTCGTTCCGAAATTGAATCTCCAATGCGTTGGAAGTTCGAAAGCGCTGCGTTTTAGCGTCAGTCACCGGCAGGAGCTGAAAGGAAGGCGGCTCTGATCCCGCGCTGGGTAGCTTAAAAATAAATGCGTCACCCGATCTACTAATTAGTTGGGGCACGGGACCGCAACCAGAGTCAATGACTACGGGTGATGGGCGAAAGATATTAAGCCTTTGATAGCCCACTATCCATGCCAGTGCGCACAGGACAAAGATCCAAGTCAAGAGATTCAGCACGCCAGTAAGCGTAGGGCTGTCAAAGACCCGTAGCGTATCCATTAACCGCCACCCTATTAACTTGTGCGCCCACGCGCAGACCAAAACAGTTCCCAGGATCAACCCGATCGCCGCAAGGAATCGAAGGGCCTGAGACGTCAATCCGTCGGGCAAAAACTTCAGCGCGAGGCCGGCCGTTGAGATGTAAACCAGTATGAGAACGATCGTCGTGCGCACCCTGGACTTACTTTGCGCGACGGCTTCAACCCATTGACCGAACACTAAGCCAGTCACCAGCAGCGTGAATGCTGCCTTGATCACTTGCGTAAGACTGAGTTCGATAAATGCCAACGGCACATCATTCTTGCTGAAGTATCCCGCCTCGTGTGCGTAAGCGAGGGCCCAGCCGATAACAGGCACCACGCCGAGCCAAGCGACGTCAAATTTTGGCGGAGGTGGCGCGGCGGGCTGGAGGGCTGGTGCCGGCTGAGGCGGGGACGGCTTGGCATTGGCGGTTTTGGCGTTGGTGGCGTTTTTGGGCTTTCTGCGAGACATGGAGACGGAATGATATGGAAGTCCGGGCTATATTATGTCTGGATATTCCAGGGGGGTCGCAGTGATGTGCAGCCATTATCAGACCCTGAAAGATGCCGAGCTCCTACCCGCCAAGTTTGGTGTGCGGGACAGGCCGCCGGCCGGCAAATACGATATGTGGCCGCGCTACCAAGGTGTCTTCGTCCGGCGCCCGCCGGAGCACGACGCCGGCGATGAAGCGGTCCCCGAGCGCGAGGCGGTGCTCGGGCGCTGGGCCTGATCTCTTCGACGACCCGCCCGGACGACCTGGCCGGCGCCGAGAAGCTGTCGACCTTCAACGCCCGGGACGACAGGGTCGCAAATGCCTTCACCTTCCGCAACGCGTGGCACCGGGCCCAGCACTGCGTGATCCCGGCTGATGCGATCTTCGAACCCGACTGGAGGTCGGGCAAGGCTATCGCGACGCGGTTCACGCGCGCTGACGGGGCGCCCCTGGGGATCGCGGGTCTGTGGGACCGCTACCGCGACGCGGCGGGCGCGTGGCATGAGAGCTACACCATGCTGACCATCAACGCTGATAACGATCCCCTGTTTCGCGACTACCACCAGGCGGGCAAGGAGAAGCGGATGGTCGTGATCCTCCCCGAAGGGGCGTATGGGGACTGGCTCACCGCGAGCGCGGATCAAAGCCGCCAGTTCATGGTGCCCTTCCCCTCGGACAAGCTGGTCGCCACGCCGATGACTTGACCCGCGCCTGGGCGGAATACACTGTATGGATAAACAGTGCATTCCACCATGACGTTCAAAACCCCACTCTCCTGCGCCGAGCTGCGCGCCATCAGGGAGCGCCAGTCCTGGAACGCCGACGTGATCACCCTGCTTTGGGAGGTGAAGCGGCTGCGTTCGGTCCTGCTGCGCGCCCACCAGCTCTCCAACGACTTTAAGCGCCCCGTTGGCGTCACGGCGGGGCTATACGACGACTTCATGGAGACCCTGCGCGCGGGGCCCTGCGTCATTGAACGCGATCAGGACGTGCGCGAAATGATGGAAGAGCCCGCGAAGCTAAGGAAGGGGATGGCGCCCCGGTAGTGCGAATTCAAGACAAGCCCTGCCCACCTCCGTGTGCGCGTCGCGGTGCATAATGCGCGCATCAACATGGAGGGCATTATGGAGTTGGGTGCGCTTACAGAAATACTAAAGATCGCGGCGCTACCAAGCGCAATGTTCGCGGTCTATTTCGGTTTTTTGAAATCTGGCCACAAGGTCGGACAAAGTCACACGTATGAAGTGGACAGATTCAATGGGCAAGGCATCAGCCAGGTCACGCTTACCAATTTGAAATACCGGTCAACCCCCATCTTTGCGCTGTATGCGGTCCGCGGCGATGTAGCTATCAAACTTCACACATTCAAAGATCCCCTTGTTCTGAAATCGTATGATTCTGTGCAAGTGAACGTCCCGCTTGTATCGCAATACGTAGTTGACGGACAACCGCATGATCTGTTCGGCGACGGGTCTCACGTTGCCCGAACCCAAATCTACTATTCGACAGTAGGCAAATGGAAACGGTGCATCCTGCTTGGCCCGCCCCCGCCCATATCAAGAGCTGCCAGCTCCGGTCTGTGGCCGGGAAAGAAGCTCCGGCATGGATTCACCTTTACCGCTAGCGAGGCAATGGGCGGCAAGCCCTATTCGCAGAATGTTGTCTATATCGTCAATTACCAATTGGGCAAGCGCGTCGATGTAGCGTTCATAGACGCCCAGGGCATCTTAAATTGGAACCTGAAGCCCAACGTTATCCCCGCATCGATGATGTCCGACCAGCAAGCGGTTGCTGACCTACTGCTGCAATCCATCCCGTGCCACAACCTTTGGGTCGTCAAAACCGCGTTCTGGAACCAATGGTTCTCCAGCGCCGAGCCCTTCCATTTTGGGAAGGACGACCGCCCCGTCGTAGGCCGCCGTAAGCAGAGCGAAGGCACGCAGATCGCTGCCGGTCACAGCGGCGACGAATAAAAATAGGAATGGGTGTAGGGATGCCGCGCCGGAGAATTTAAGCAGGCTTTTGATCGTTGAAAGTGCCAGTCATCTTCCAAGTCGTTGCGACGTGATCGCGGAAAGTGCCTCCGAGGTCCAGGCCAGCCTTCTCCAGTTTCACCTTCAACCCAGCGTTGATGTTGTGATCTTCATCGTAGGTAATGAACAGGGAGAAGGTGCGCATTCCGCGCTTCAGTCGCCCTTCGACTACCTCCTGCCACATTCGCTCGTGGACATACCAATTAAGATTCTCGGGCAGCGCCGGCGCGTCGTCGTTTTCGTAGGTCGCTTTATACATCAAGTTTGAAGAGGCGGCTGAGGTTCTACTGGCATGAGCGGCCACATCCGCACCAGCTCCGTGAGCTGTCAGACTAGCGTTAAAGGTCCTGTCCCAACCCTGAATGTGCTCGATCGTAATACTCGTCGCACCCAGGCTCATGAGAAGTCGGTTTGCCTCGGCGACCTTATCTTCGAAGACCTTGCGGTGAAAATTGGCGACCGGGTAGAAACGGCTGTCCACGCACGGGTGGGCGGCGTAGACCGTCCCCAAGATCGGGTGGCTTGGCTGCATCTCCAAATGTTTTGCTTCGGTGAAGCTGACCTGCTGAATGTTCAGGCCGCCTTCGCGCGCACTTTTCCAAGCGTCGTAGACGTGCTTAATGGCGGCCACAGCAACGGCGCTCGCCGCCTTTACCAATTGGTTCCTACCTGGAATGACCAACGACACGGCGACAATGCCGAGGTCGAGCACATTCCAGTCAGAAAGCATATTGCCAAACTGAGACGATGAAGCCTTGCGAGAAGCGGCCACGACCTCGTCTGGCTGGACGATGATCAGCCTGCGACCACCAGGTTCCAGGTCAAAAGACTTGGCATTGGCTTGTCCGTGTGTGGGCACTTCTTAACTCCGTTGAATTCGGCAAGCGCTAATGTATCGAAAATTTACGTGCCCTGCAGAGGTGCTACAAAGGCGACAGCGCAAGAGGATAAGGATCAGACGTGCTGTGGGCCGCCCGGCGGGAGTCTGATGCACGGTCCAGCAGGGGCCGGGGGAACTGGGAATTTGGGAAGGTCCAAGCGGGCGCTTGGCACCTTGGCAAGAGGCTAAGGAAACCCGTTTTTGGCTGGAAAAAATTTCCGGTGAAGGGCCACGACCGGTCGATTTCCATCTAAGGGTGACAACCTATTCAACACCTAATCCAAAACAATGCCCGATGGTCATTAATTGAGCATCGGGCACTATCGCAACGGAACGCCAAGTGAGGCTAACACCAGAACAAGAAGTCGCCACCAAGGGGGAAAATCGCCGCGGTCCGTGCACCCTTTCCTAAGAATGGACAATTTACCGGACGCGCTGGAGCCTCCGCGATAGGGACCCTGAGGCCTGGCAGTCACCCTTGCGCGAGGGGGGTCCTGGGTCTAGGCGGCGCGTCTCCGGGGCTTGGGGGGCCCCAACTAGGAGCCGGCCGTATATGAAATCCGACGACCACGGTGCCGGGCGCCTCTCCCATCCCGATGTGGTGCGGTGTGATCGCCAACGATTCGGTGCTCAGCGGTGCGATGCGCGCAGCCATGAAAATGGGCACCTCAGTGGGTGCCCAGCTCTTTCCAGATCATTGCTTCGACGGGGTTGGGTGCATCAGCCCGTCCTGTATAGCGTGCGTAGAGAGGTCTTGCGAGGCGGCGGGACTCAGTTCCAGTAGTTGTGGCGGGCGCGTGCGACGCCGCGACGGCTGGTCAGCAAGCGCAGCATCTGCTCCTCTTCCCTGTCCTGCATCTCTTCGTAGGCGTCGAGGTCGATGCCGCCGGAACCGGCCGGCGGGAAGATCGGCTCCGCCTTCAGTTCGATGATGAGGGGGATGTTGCCAGAGACTGCGTTTGCCATGGATATGTCTACCTTGAGAAAAATTGATGGGTGTCGAAGCGACAAAACCCATTCTCCCCGGGGTCGTTAGGCGCTTACAGTTTTGCCGACCCAATGGGCGCTGGTAGAGGTCAACCGCATGGGGGATTTGCGGGCCTAGAAGCGAACGCCGCGCCTGGTCGAAAAACAGGACGAAAAAGACTCCTGAAAAGACCCCTCAAAAGACCGTCCTAAAGACCCTTGGAGACCTCTGCATCTTGCGGCCAATCGTGCGATACGCCAAATTGGGTATGCGGCAGGCGCGTAGAGGTGCTACCAATCTCTGCGGGTCCGATTGCACATTCTCACTGACCCCGAACCAGTGGCGAGTCTCAAATCCAGAAGAGAGGCCGGTATGTCAACAGGGGAAGCTTCCGCGCCAAAATGGCAAACGATGATCTGGCTGGGACTCGGCGCGACCCTGTGTGTGCTGCTCGCTGCATTGCTATCGTTGGTCGCGATAACGCAAATGCGGATCCTAACCGTGATTGAGAAAGTGGATACGGACCTTGTCTTCACTGCGACTACGTTGGGGCACGCCAACCTAATACTTTTGCGTCTCGTTGTGGTGTTAATCGGCGGAGGCATTTCATTCGCGGGGTTAGCAGTCTCGTTCTTCGCTCACGAAAAGGCGAGTGAAGTTTCCGGGGCTGCGGCAGCCGCGAGTCAGCTTCCCCGCGTTAAATTAATCAGCCACTCCCCGGGTGTTATAGCGATTGTTGTTGGTGCTGCACTGATGGCTTGTTCGCTGTTCGTAAGCTCGAGTATTTACTACTCAGGTAGCACAGGCAGCGTTTTCATGCCACACATCACCATCCCCGATTGAAACGCCGCATCCACAATACGCCTAGTCCGGAGTGCCGGTCGTGTATCTGCGAAGGTTTGAGCTGGAGCGCCCGTGCCGCGTGCCTAGCTGTGACCCGTGCATAGCCAGGCGGCGTGAATGTTGTCCTTCTCTATAGGGAGGATGCCGTGCGAACTAGGAGCGCGCCGTATATGAAAATTGGATGCCCGGGTGACTGCGAGGGCGCCGAACACAAATTGGCGGGGGCTGAGTTTTCGCCAGGCAAGCGCGTTTAGAACAAGAGGCGAAGCCCCAAAACCTTACCTTTGCTGCTTTGCTTCCTTCCTACCCTGCTTCGTGCCTCTCCACGATTCATCCCTCCCTAGCTTGGAGACAGGCGATGACTGCCTATGGGAAATGGGATGTCTCTCCGTATGGGGATTGGAGTGCTCCTCTCTATCCGTGGAGGTCTCCCTCTCTGTGGGCTATTCCTCTCTATTCGGCTTGTCCCTGTAGGCGATCTCCTCCCTCTCCGGTGTGGGTGGTCCGACGTGGTGTTGTGCGCATCCTCTCTATGCGATTCGTCTACGTCCGATCCGGTGCTGGTCTTCGTGGTGGCTCGCGGGCTCGCTCTTTCCGCTTACGGTGAAAGCGCCGGGTTCGGGTCTTCTCGGGTCTTCTGCTCTGCGTTCGATTGGGGCATGCCTCGCTTGATACTCGGGGCGCTGCGGGCTTCGTATCATTCGGGAGTATTCGCCCTAGTCCGCAGGGCTCGGCGCGCTTCTGCGTCGTTTAATCGCGTCCTTCGATCCTGGTCGGCTCTCATCGGGAGCTTGTTTCCATCTTCGGAGCTGCGGTCGGTCAATAATTTGTTAGTTATCAATGACTTACAAACCAAAGTCCAAACTTGGGCTTGGAATAGGCGAATTTGCGCGAAAAAAGACCCCATCGAGCGCGTGCCAGATGGGGTCGAAAGTCACACCATGCCTAGTGTTTGGTAAAGCTCGCGGTGCTTGGTGTGCAGCACCGAGACAGAGATTATGCGGGCGCGTGCCCGGCTTCTTCGGGTTCCGCTTGCGAGAGGAGCTGGTGCATGGCATCGATTAGCTGCCGTTCGAGATACAGGCTTTTGACCTCGGCCGCGTCCTTCAGCGGAAAGCCCTGTGATTCCCAATTCCTCAGAGCCAACTCAACGAGGCCGGCGGGGTCTTGCGCGTCCGCCCGCGCCAAAATGGCCCGACGGCACAAGGAAGCCTCCCTGAGACACACCATCCAGCTCTCATAGAAGGCCTTTAGAGGAATTTCGAACTGCGGAAAGTAGAATTTGGCGAGCATCAAAAAGCTTGGAAAGGAGTCTTCCACTGTGGAATCCACGCCCTCGGGCGACTGAATCGCGTTGAACGCATCCCGGTAGGTCTCTCGCGCGTCTAGGAATTTCTCCATCAAGTCTTCCAGCTTCTTGATTCGCAAGCTGTGCAACTCTCCGCGCTTGCTGATCTGAGCCTCGATTGACTTCGTCGTATGGGTAGTGGCGGCGAGCTGCCTTTTGATCGCATCTAGGTCATCAGCCATCGCTGCGTTCGTGGCGCGCGTCTTGAGGTAGGCCCCGAAAAACGATCCAGTGCCGGCGACCACCACCAGGATCGCTAAAGACACCAACTGCTGCTGCCAGCCACCCAACCCCGCTAGTGCGTTCGCCAGCTCATGAATGGCGACTACGACCTTCTCGTCCATGCGATTTCCTCCCTCGGATTGCGGGAGTCTACTGCAACACCCGCCTCGCCCGGATGCCAACCGGTTCGGAGCGTTGGATACAAACCGTTCATTCTTCAAGCTAGTGGCGCGGGGGTCAACCGTCAATTAAAAAGCACGAACCGCCGCCTCAAGTCTTTTGAGCTCGGTTTACGGGAGATGCGAATGTCACTAGCGAACTCTTCGCGACTAGGCAACGTGTTTCTGTTCCTCGTTTTGTCGGCCGCTACAACTAACGCTCATGCCTCAGAGTGCGCTGCGGTCTACGCGAACTCCACAAGAAACGTGACCGAGGCATACCGTCAACAAACCGAACTTTCTTATTTCTTCAGTCTTCACTGCTCGAAGAGCGGTGAGGTAAATCAGTCCTCACTGGGCATTGGACTTGAGGCAACGGTAAAGCAAATTCCATATAAATTTTCGCTTACCAGCACTGACGCGAAGACAAAAATGGAAGAGTTCTGCAAGGTTGGGGCGCAACAGAACTTTTTCTCCTCGACCGCGACTGACGTCCGTAACGAGGTAGTGGTGGCCGCCCTGCGAAGCTTTAATGAGTGCATAGCACTCGAAAGACGAGGCCTACGGTTAACCCATCAGGAACAACCACCGAGATCCGTGCTGATCTTTGGTGAACAAACCAATGCGTATACCGCTGCGTCGCTCGATGCCATCACATACGACCCTAAGCTCGTTTCATGCAGGAGCACCGGTTTTTCGAAAGACGGCTCCGCCATCACCCTCGACGGCAGCAAATCGCTAAAAATCACGCAGAATTTCACTATCACATGCACACGGAAGGGCAATCCAGCGCCCAAATCAACCGTCTATCCCAGAACCACAATTGGCGTATCAACATCTCTTGGGCCTTATACCGTTGACCTGATAGAGGACGAGCTCTATGGATTCGAATTGGCCTCCCAATCCAAAGCGCTTTATGGAAAAGCCCTAGCGGATCGGAATCAGGCCCTCATAGACGCCGCGGCTTCGAAGGAAGTAGCAAATCAACTCCAAGCTCGTCTAAACAACGTTAGCGTCGAGTTTCATACGATCAGCACAGGAGAACGCGACGTCGGATCGACCGCCTACTATCAACCGCGACTCTACTGTTACACCGACGTAAATGCTCACGCTCAATCCGTCTGCGGCCCCGATCGCCAGCTAAAACTGGTCCACGTCGGCGGAAATGGAGGCCACAAGTGCGGTTATCAGCATTACATCTTTGCGTGTATTAGCAAATGAGGATTGAAAACTTCGATGGTGTCGCCCACGCACAGGTCTTCCATTCGCACCGTCTCATGGATATGGTCGCGCATCACAGCACCGCGAAATAGATGCAGGCAGTGACCGCTTCGCTCCACGAGCCGAAGATGTCTCCCTTGGGGCTGCGGACGACCTGGCCATCCTCCAGCCAGCCGCGGTGCTTCATGTAGCTGATGACCTCGTCCATCAGGTGCCCGCCTTGATCTGCGACCTCATCAACGCGCGGCCCGCTGCAATGGCGCTTCGCAGCGAAGATCCATATGCCTTCCGGTGCCACTGCAGCCAATGAGTCGACAGAACGGAGGAGTTCGTCGCCGAGAACAGCGGCGGTTCAGGGTTCGGCTCCCACTCGTGGATATCCACCCACGTGTCGGGGCATTCCCATTCGGTCCACTCCCCGTCTGCGCCAAACACTGCCAGGCCGCCGACGTTGGAGTAGTCCCCTTTGATCCGCTGCGCGAACTGGAACTGGTCATAGCGCGCCAGCACGTCGAGCAGCTTCTTGCCCTCATCGGGCGTCGCCACATCTGCGTGAAATGCTTCGCCGGGCACCTGGGGTATCCACCACACGCGCAAGTCGCCGGCTTTCGGGATTTGGTCGGCCATCATTTCTCTCCTTCATGTGCCTTGCCGGAGCGCTCTCGCACCACCTGAGCGCATGCCGCGTGCGCGGCGTGGTAGGCACGGAACGGCAAGCTGGTGTCCCTGGCGCGCGTCTCGAGCAATGCCCGGACCCGGTCGCCTTCCTTAGGGGTGATCTCGCAGAATTCCATCACTTCTTCGATGGTTCGCCACTCGTCGCCGGTGATTGCGGTTTGGGAGTAGGTTTTCATTTCTGCTCCAGGTTGAAGACCCAGCAGGTCCAGCCTGTGCCATCCGTGTAGACCGTGCGGGTGCGACCGACGTCCGCGCGTTGAACCTGATAGGCGCGATGGCGATAGCCAACATGGTGGTCCAACACCCGGTTGATGTCCGCCTCTTCGACAACGAACTCTTGCCGGCAGACCCTCGTGTCGCGGCCCCAGGCGTTTGCCGCGGTATACCAGACCTTCTCAGATATCGCCTTCATTGCCCCACCTCGTGGCTGTCGAACGGCGCGCCGCAGGCTGCCACGAGCTGGGCATCGGTCAGTTCCTGCAGCAGAGAAAGAATGGCGACCCGGAGTTGGGCACCGGTGGCGTCCTCCCCATCAGCGCTCTCGGTCTCCAACTCGAATCCGAGCGTGAAAGCATGGCTGTAGCGTGCTGCCATGTTCAGCCCCCGATGTGCTGGCCGGCCGCCGACCGCGCCTCGTGCTCGGCCAGGCGCTCAAAGCACAGGCTGGCGTTGGTGCGCTGGCGCAGGTGGTCGGTCCCGCTGTGCGAAATGGAATCGAAAACGAAACGCGTGTTCGGCGTGATTAGGCCCAGAGGTCGTCGTTCACCGGATCGACCAGGAGAAGCTCCTCCAAAGCATGCGGCCCGCGAGCAGCAACTTAGTCAAAACGGTCACATTCTGCCAGCATTGAGCCCCAACCCATTGTTCTCAAAGGCAGACCGTGCGCGCGCGTTGCAGGCTCATCGGTAACCGATCTGCGGTTGGATGCGTGCTACTGACTAGCTTCTCGAACGTCCGTCGCAGCGCAGTTATTTATACTGATGATCATTCTCTATGCGAAAGCGACGGCTGAAATGTAAATGGATTTCAACCTCTTCCGGATCTACGCGAAAAGCTGCCATGGGTCATTTTCCAGACCTCGGTTTCAACACCGTCGCGACAGACGGCCTGCACATGTGCGGGGGTAATGTCAAAATTTGAAGCCCACCTGCTCGCCCTAACGGCGCACTTTGGGAGTTCCGCGATATGAAAATCGCTCAAGCCGCCTTTATGAACTAAGAGTCGATAATTTTCCGTTGCCGTGCGAGGCGACCGAGAGCTAGCATTTCACGCATGCAGTTAGGAAAGAACGCGCCAATTTGGGATCCGAATATGCGCTCCTCCGATGCATTTACCTTTAACCGCGGTGCTCCAAAAGCAGGTATCCAACAAGAAGAACTGAAGGCCGCGCAGGACAGCAGGAAAGATGGGAAGAAGGCCTGACGCCCGAATGGCTTAACATTTTGTATGATTCTGCACTGGGCTGACTCAGTCGGGTCAGGAAAGCACACATTAAACAATGCCCTAAAACGCGCTTTAGGGCTTTTTTTCACCCCCCACGGGATAAAAGCTATGAAAAAGTCCGTAATTGGCGCCCTGTTTTTGGCAGCCGCGATCACCTCGCCGGCGTATGCAGCGTTCGACATCGAATGCAAGATTCAGGTCTATGAAACCGGAAAGGAAGATGCGCGTCCGATCCGCTTTCATTGGGATGGCGCTGAGATGACGACGACCTACACAACGGGGGAGAAGGAACGAAAGACCACCAGCTTTAAGCCCGTTCATTTCGTGCAACGTGATGCCACCAGCGTCGTCTCCACAAATTACGGCTTCGTCGTGGCGGTCAACCCGAATGGCGACCGAATTTCCCGGACTTACCAAGTTTTCGAGCGCGACAATAAACAGCTGTCTGCCAAGGTGGTGTGGTCACTTGTAACGCCGGAGGGCGTCGCGCTAGCACCCACGGTAAACGAATACCGCAATTGCACTTGGAAGAAGTCGTGAGTCTCTGAGCCTTGGTACGGGAGAAATTTTATGGAATGCCCTAAAAGATCCCTTTTGGGGCATTCCCGCTCGCAACCCGCGCCAGCAATGAATTCGCACACCTCTATGAAGAAAGCACTGATCGCCTTCGCACTTTCGGCCTGTTCCGCGCCCGCTCTTGCGGATCGCGTGCCTCCTTTTGTTCTGCACTGCTCAATCGCAAAGACCCCGCCAGTTCCCATGACGGTAAAGTGGGACGGCCGAACCCTGAAAATGGAGACCAAAGGCACGGGTTCTCGTCTGAGTGTGGAGAGCCTGGACGCCGATATGCGCGCATCGCAGCCGCCGCTGAACTATGTCGCGCTCAGCTTCAATGGACTGAGCCAACAGAGACACACATACGTGTCCATCAACCTTACTGCCGATGCAAACGGCAAATTGCGCGCTGGCTCCTACAACTTGGCCTTTCTCTTCGAAAATCGGCTTTCCGGTGTCGCCGATGGAAGCCTTGCGGACTGCACTTCAACCCTGGATCGGTGATTGGAGACTCGATTTCCCGCCACGAGGATCTTTGGACGCATTCTCCAATGGTCTATTTTTGGACGTTCGTCTCGGAAGCCCGCGGGTCTTTCGTTTCCGTCTACGTTACTTCATTTGGACGGACTATGAACTTGAAAGCGCTGATCCCGGCAACCGCCCTGAGTCTAAGCGGCTGCGTCACGGCTCCGAGCTATGAAGAAATTCAGCAGCTCCCCATCAACCGGACGGAGCTGGTGCAAGCGCCCCTTGACTGCCTTTTCGAGAAAGGCGTCCAGACGGTGACATCCAGAGTTTGGATGAGTGAACCCAAGCCTGACGGCTACCTCAATCAGAAACAAGGCTACGGCTGGTTCCGGCAGCCCCTGACGATTCTGATGCTGAAGGCAGAGGGAGCGAACACGACCCGCATCACTCGACAACAAACGCCCAGCGCCGCCGGATTTGGGCAAGGTGAGTATCTGATGGAATATTTCGCCTCGAATCCCTGCATCCAGAAACCATAGGGTGCGGTGCTCTCAACCACTCCTTATCAACTCGAACTTTGGACAGAAAGATGAAAAAAGCGCTGATCGCGCTGGCACTTGCCGCATGTTCCGGCATAGCGTTCGCGAAGCCTGTGCCCCATTTTGAAGTGACCTGCACCGATACCTCTTCGGACAGAACCGCCTTTACCGCGAAATGGGATGGTCAAGTCTTGAGCACCCTTCGGAATGGGCATACGCTTGAATGGCAAAATCCCGAAGCGCTCTATTTCGAGATGCCATTGCAGAGCCCTGACACGCGCGGCCTGGTTGAAGCAGGCTTTCGCACCAAAGAATCCCGCGTTTCGCGAGAAGGTGGCCGAAAGGGGCAGAAAACATACTGGCACTTCACGATTTCGTTACTCACCAATACAGCGGGTCGGGCTGTCCAGGGGACATACAGGGCGGTTGAGTTCAATGACGGCATAGTGGTGAATGCCAGTGCGTGGTCTATCGGGGCCTGTCGCACAGAACTCAAACTATGACGTAAATTCTCTTCCCGCCCGAACGTTCAAATTTGGATAATCAGATGAAGAGTGTAGTGTTTGCGCTTGTCCTTGGCGCCTGCTCCGCTACCGCGATCGCAGATCCTGTCCCGGCCTTTGCGGTGAGCCGTTCGGGCCGCATCGCGCCGTTCGAACCGCTAACCCTGAAGTGGGACGGGACAAAGCTGGAAATTGACCTCTTGAAAGGCGGGCCGCCGACGACGTGGGAAAAGCCACGGGCGTCCATATTTGTCATGCACAAAGAAACGGGCAAAGACGGTCGACAGCTTACAGACTACGCGGTCGGCTTTCGTGCTCAGGAGGAGACAATCCTTGCAGGCACGCCCCGAGCGACGACGAAGGAACGACTCGCGTCGGTGCAATTCATCGAAAGGACGAGGGATGGCTGGTTTACACAAGCCGACATAGTCGGCGGCGTGATCCTCGCAGCATCCAGTCGCCATCTTTCTGATTGCGTCTCGACCCTAAAGCCGTAACGCAAAATTTGAGGCTCGCCTTCCTACAATAAGGATCTTTGGAGGTCATCTCCAAGGGCGAGCAAGCAGGGCAAAGCGCCCTACATCGATCCCAGCACCCTCGATTTCGTGCTCCGAAGCCTGTGCGGGCCCAATGCGGCTCGCAACAGCGCGATCCTTCACATCTCCCACTACCTCGGTCTGCGCGCCAAAGAGCTTGCGGCGCTGACGCTCGGCGACGTGCTCACGCGTCAGGGCGAGCTGCGCGACGCCGTGCGGCTGCTCAAGCACATGACGAAGGGCGCCAAGTTCCGCGAGGTCTACCTCGTCCACCCAGGCACCCGCGCATCGATTCAAGCCTACCTGCGCACCCGCGGAACGCGCGCACCCGAACGGCCGCTCTTCCTTTCGCAGAAGGGCGACGGGTTCAGCGCCAACACCATGCAGCGGCTGATCGGCAACCTCTACCGTGCCGCGGGTGTGCCGGGCTCATCTCATTCTGGCCGGCGCAGCTTTGCGACCAACCTCGTCGAGCGCGGCGCCGACGTGTATGGCGTCATGACCCTCATGGGGCACGCCTCGATCACCACGACGCAGGAATACCTGCACTCGTCCCCCGAACGACTGAAGAAACTTAGCGGTCTGCTCACGTAGCGCCGCGCCAGCATTGGCTTAGCGCGCGGTATCACACCACACCGCAGCGCATCGTTTACCACCGAATGGTTGCATCGCACTTGCACCCATTCCATATGGCTGGAGATCACATGATCGTGCTCGTTGGATCGGACAAGTGCGGCACCGGCGAGACCACCGTCGCCACCAATTTGGCAGTGCTCTGCGCGGCGCGGGGCCAGGACGTGCTTCTCGTTGACACGGACAGCAACGTTTCATCGACGGTATGGTCCAGCGTGCGCGAGGCGTCCGAGCGCCCAAACCTGCCGAAGATCACCTTCATGAGCAAGACAGGTCCGTCCACCGGCTATGACATCGCGAAGCTGCGCGACAAGTTCGACACCATCATTGTCGACGCCGGCGGCCGGGACAGCCTGGAGCTGCGCGCGGCCACCATGATCGCGGACCGCATGGTCATTCCAGTCAAACCCAGCCAGTTCGATATCTGGACCCTCACGCCAATGGAGCAAATGCTCTACGACGCGCGCGCCCGCGGCAACGAGGCACTACGCCCGCTGGTGTGCGCGAACCTGGCCTCGCCCAATCCATCGCTGCGCGAGGACCGCGAGATGCGCGAATACTTGCGGGAATGCCACCAGACGCTGGGTGTTGCGCGAACGACCATCCACGAGCGCGTATCGTTTCGGCGGGCCGCGCGCGACGGTGTGGCGGTGTGCGAGCTGGCGGCCGGCGATAATGCGAAGGCAGCCCACGAGATTCAGGCACTCTACGACGAGGTCTTCGCATGAGCGGACTCAAGCCCCTACCATCCTCCACCGATCTTGCCGCGCGCCTGCGCAACAACGAAGACTGGACCTCCGCTGCGCCGGCGCAGGTCTACAAGGGAACGCTCCCCTGGGCCGGCGCCAATCCACGCATCAAGGTTGGCTACACCCTGCGTCTCGATGAGCCCCCGCACCTGAAGTTGAAATTCCTTGCCGAGCGCTCGCCCCACTCGATGCACCAGATCGCCCTTGAGGCAATCGAAGCGCACGTGGAGAAGCTGCTTGCCGAGTTTGTAGGAGAAGAGAATGCTCGTAAGTGAACTGCTGGGCCAGCAGCCATCCGTTGGGCTGCTGATGCAGTGCCCGCTCTGGGGCCGAAAGGTCGAAACGCTGACCACCGCTGACCTGCGCGCCTTCCTGCAGTTGCACGTCGCGACTGCACGGCACTTCACCGCCAAGCGTCAAGTTGAGGCGCTGATGAAGACCATGTGGGAGGCTGTGACAGACGGCCGGCTCTCGTCCATACCGAAGGCATGCTATTTCGCGGTGCCCGAAGTGCGGGTGACCCTAGGCGAGATTCGCGCCTGGCTGGAGCAGACCACGCCGGCCCGCCGGGCGGCGCTCGTGTTCGGCATGGAGTGCGAGCTGACCTGCGAGCAGGTGATCGAGCTGACCTGGCGCGACTACCTGGAGATGGACAGCCTGACCGACCTGGCTGTTCGCGTGGCCGAACAATTCCCGCGGCACTTCCGGCTTCCCTACGTGTTCTGGGAGGTATCCCACGGCGGCTACGTCCAGCCAATGCTGGGACTGCGGCAGACCGTGCTGGACATCACCAACGGCCAGGAATATGAAGAGCTGGCGCGGCTCTACGACCGGGCGATCCCGATTGATAGCGAGGCGGCCCTCTGGGCGACTTTCTGTTGCGCCACAAAGGCGGCCGATGGGATAGCCCAACTAGGGGAGTTCCAATATTAGAGTTAGCGCTGCCTATAATAAGTTGTCCCTAGTGTTCCTATGGAGACGAAACACATGACACCCCGCGAACTCGTTCTGGCCCAATTTCCGGGCAAGCTTTACCTACCCCTGGTTAAAGCCGGCGTGGCGATGGGCATGACGCCCAAGACAGCCTATAACCTGCACGCGCTGAGCAAGTTCCCCGTGCGTGTGACCTATCTGGGTTCGACGGGCAAGAGACCTCTGGTCGCAATCCACGACCTCATTGTGCATTTGGAAGGCGGGCAGCCGATCATCTACGAAGCGAAGGAGGTTGAGACCCCGGCTTCGTCACTGGCCTCTGAGCCCGTCATCGAAAAGCGCCGCGGTCCTGGGCGCCCCACCAAACGCGAGGCCAAGGAGCGCGCCGCGCGCTTGGCTAACCTGTCTTTTTGAGCCGTTCAGCCAGCCTTTGCGTGTCCAGGTGCGTGTAGCGCCTGAGCATCCGCAGATCCTTGTGACCCGTCACCGACGCGGCCTCCATGATGTTGAACCCGTGATTCTCGAATAGCCGGCTCGTGCCTTCGTGGCGCGAGTCGTGCAGCGCCAGGTCGACGAACAACTTCGGGTTCGGCTCCTTCCCCCGCGCCAGGCACGCCTTCACGTATTTCTCCCTCGCACGGTCCCGCGCCCGCCCGAACGCCTGCGTCACCGAGTCAGGCTGAACCGGGAACACCTTTCCAGTCGCCTTCGCCCCGCCAGCCGCCTCCTTCCGGCGCCACAGGATCTCTTTGACGCGCGGCGTCATCGGGACGGTGCGCCCTTCCCCGTTCTTGGTGTCGTAGAGCACGATCGTGTCCGTCTTGAAGAGAACGTCGGCCCAGTCGAGGTTCACCATCTCGCTGCGCCGCATCGTCGTATCCACGGCGACAGGGATGAGATCGACCAGCACAGGTGACCGGGTCTCCGCGATGATCGCCTCCATCTCCCCCGGCGCATATCGTCTCGTGCGTGCCTTGTTCTTCTTAGGGTGCGCCACGGTCGCCACGGGGTTTGTGAGGCCGCGGTATTCGTTCCATTCCGAAATGGCGTGGTTGAACACTACCGAGATCACGTTCAGCGCCCTGATCACCGTGGATCCAGACACCTCTTCGAGCCGCGCGTTGCGGTAGTCGCGAATGTCCGCCGGATCGATCTTGGCGATCTCGAGCTTGCCCAAGCCGCTCGATTCGAGCTGCTGGAGCAGATACGCCTCCTTCTTGGCGCCCTTCTTGCCGGGCGTCACTTCGAGGCGATACTTCTTCAGGAGCTCACCGAACAGCTCGCCCTTGAGCGCCGACTTGTCCTTGAAGCTGCCCTTGTCCATCCGAGACTCGATGTCCCGGGCCCAGGCCTCCGCCTCTGCGCGCGTCTCAAACGTGGCTGACTGCGTGGGGTGGCCACGCCGCCTGACGCGCGCCCGCCACTGCAGGTCACCCCGCTTGGTAAAGTCAGCCATGATTTTCGCTCCCTCTGCGCGGGTTTTTCGTCTATGATGCTGGGCCACGACGATGCCGTGGACCAAGATTCGCAGTTATTTTTGCGTGTGGACCAAAATTGGACCAACAATCAAAATTGACGACGGATTAAATGTTCATGTATTATCGCATCATCAGCTAAGTTGTTGATTACTTAGCGGTAATTGTGAGCCTTTCGAGGCTTTGGGGCGGTAGCTCAGCTGGGAGAGCGTCGCGTTCGCAATGCGAAGGTCGGGAGTTCGATCCTCCTCCGCTCCACCAAATTCCAGACGGAAAAGCCTTGGACACTTTGTGTGCCAAGGCTTTTTTGTTTCTGCAGGCTGGATGTCTACGGCCCGTAGGTGGAACCTACAGCCCGCCTATGGAACGGCAATATTTGTACGGCAAGCGCGACGGCGCTAGGCCGTTTCACCGGCAAGGCTTCAACGTGTGCAGATCCAGCAGCGTGAACCGCCCCCCGTCCTGCCAACCTCCCGTGTCGATGTAATACACATTGCCCAGCTGCGCCGGCTTGCGCAGCGTCATGTGCCCGTGGACAACCGCACGGACGTTTCGGACCGGTTTGGCATATTGCATTCGATAGCGGTCGATGGACCACAGGCACGCGTCTTCATCGTCCAGACTGAAGCCGGCGCCATGAATGGCTTGCCAATCGTCATAGGGAAAGTCGGCATGCACCAGACCGACGACACCGCCCGGCGTTTCCACCTCGATGGCCAACGGCAAGGCATTCAGGCATGTAGCGATGCGGACCTGGGTGTCGCCATCGCACGCGTCCAGCCATTCGCCGCCATGGAGGCGATGATCCACGTCGGGAATGGGGTTGTTCATGGCGCGCCGCCACGTCATGAGGTCGTGATTCCCGCAGATCGCGTGAAACCAGGGGCGCTCTAGCCAAGCCAGAACCTCGGCGGACTCTGGCCCGCGATCGACGAGATCACCGACGGCGAACAAGCGGTCATGCTCGGGGGAAAACTGGGCTGCGGCAAGCGCGGCTTCAAGCCGGCCGAAATGGCCGTGTATGTCGCCAACGGCGAGATCGCGGCCTTTGGTGTTTAGACCAAAGCGCTCTACACGCAGATTTCCGGACCTTTGAGCTGCTTCCACCCGACGTCCCCCGAATCATCCTTATAAGTTGAGGGCTGTCCGAAATTTGTAGGCAAATTTCGGACAATCTGCGAGTTTACGCGGCTCTGCCTGCCCCCCCCTCAAACCGTCTCCTTATCCAACCGCCGCACCGCCGCGCTCAGCGTCGAGAAATCAAACTCCTCCCGTCCGCGCATCACCAGCCGGATCAGCACCGTCGTCACCACCGGCACAAACGCCGCCAGCAGGAACGATTCCAGCAGGAAAGTCGGCTTGTCCCCCGGCGCGGGGAAGAAGAACAGGCCGGCGATCAGCCCCGTGATGGTGGCCGCGGTCGCCGTGAATCCATCGTGCTTGCGGCTGAAAAGCCCGTAAAACACCGGGAAGGCGGCGGCCGAGCACAGCAGGTCGGCCAGCAGGAACAGGTACAGCACGCTGTAGCCTTGCGACGCCACGATCATCACGGGGATCGCCATCAGCAGCACCAGCCACCGCGCCAGGCGCTTCATGGTGGCGCCGCCGGCGTTGGGCATCAGGCGGCGCAGGTCGACCGCGATGATGCT
The DNA here is from genome assembly GCF_022346505.1 of Achromobacter sp. ACRQX. NCBI lineage: Bacteria > Pseudomonadati > Pseudomonadota > Betaproteobacteria > Burkholderiales > Alcaligenaceae > Achromobacter > Achromobacter sp. ACRQX. Next base: position 50,440 of record NZ_JAKRML010000015.1, on the reverse strand, counting down.
GGACACCGCGCTGATGGCGGTGTCGGCGGTGCTCATGACCAGGGACAGGCCCAGCGGAATCAGGGCGATGACGAACCACGCCGGGGCGTGCGGCATGATGACGCTGAACAGCGCGATCGAGCTGTCGCCCTCGGGCGCCAAACCGACAAACGCCAGGCCGAACAGGCCCATCAAAAAGATGAAAGGCGCCACCAGCACGCCGCCCAGCAGAAAGCCGTTGCGCATCGTGCGGGTGTCGCGGGCGGCGTAGATGCGTTGCCAGTTGCCCTGGTGGAAGATGCCGGTCAGCAAAATGGCGACAAAGAAGGTCAGCCCCGCCTTTACGCCCACCGGGTCGGTCAGGTCCAGCAGTTGCGGCGCCTTGGCCTGCAGGGCTTCGATGGTGGGTAATGCGCCACCGGCCGCCTGCCAGCCGACGACGCACAGCACGACCAGCAGCGGCACGATGATCATCATCTGCACCTGATCGGTGAAGATGGACGAGCGCAGGCCGCCGTAGGTGGTGTAGAGCAAGGTCGTCCCCATCACGATGGCGGCGGTGGCCCACAGCGGCACGGGCGCCAGCATCGCGACCAGCTTGGCAATGGCGGTAACCTCGGCCGACAGCGCGATGAACAGGTAGAACAGCATGATGAAAAGCGCCAGGCCGTACATGGGCCGGCCGTAGCGCGCCATCAGGAATTCGGTCAGCGTGTGACCGTGCGGGATCAGTTCGCGCATGCGCCGGCCCAGCGGAATCATGACCAGGCGCGGCGACATCGACCCGAGCGCGTAGCCGATCACGGCGGCCAGCCCGCCCCAGGTTGCGGCCTGCGCCGGCGAAAAGAGAATCCATGCGCCCAGCGTGGACGCCATCAGCGTCAGGATCGTGCCAAACGACCCCTGGCTGTTGCGCGCGACGATGTAGTCTTCCAGGGTGCCGCGCTTGCGCCGGGTGTACAGCACGCTGGCCACGGCGAAGCCGCCCGAGAACAGCAGCAGCCATACCAGGGCAGTGGTTTGGGTCAACATGAAGGTCGGTCCTCCCGCGGGCGGCCTGAGGCCGGACGCGTAACGCGGCGGCCCGCCGTCAGGGAGGCCGCAAGATGAATGGAATCAGGGAGGGCGCGCGAGAGACTTGCGGAGTCCTTCCCTTCGCCGGCATTACCCGGATCAGGTTCAAAGGGTTACCGCGTTGACGCGGAATCTCAGCCCGTACAGGGCTCCCCCAGGAATTGCCGCAAGGTTAGGAGAGCGGCGCGGCGATGTCAACGCGCGGCGTGAGAAACGTTGGGCCGGGTATGCCGGGCAGGCGCCGCGGCCGCGCAAGCCCCGCCGACCGCAACGGCGCCCGCCCGCCGTTTTATGCTAAGTTCGCCCGCTTGCGGCACCCGCGGGCGTGCCGGACGCGGCAGTCAATGACGCAATCAATGACGCAATTGATGACGCAACTGATGAAGCAATCGACGAGCTGATCGCCATGATGCACCTGAACCTGTTCATTTTCGGCTGCGGCCACCATCGCGCGGCCTGGCGCCACCCGGACTCGGCGGCCGAGCGGCTGGGCGACATCAGCTACTACGAAAGCCTGGCCCGCACGGCCGAGCGCGGCAAGCTCGACGCCATTTTCTTTGCCGACGGCCAGTCGATGGACAACATCGGCGACGGGCCGCGCTGGTATCTCGAACCGCTCACCACGATGGCCGCGATCGCCCGCGCCACCACCCGCATCGGCCTGATCAGCACGGTGTCCAGCACGTTCTTCACGCCCTTTCATGCGGCGCGCATGGTGGCCTCGCTGGATCACATTTCGGGCGGTCGCATGGGCTGGAACGTGGTGACCTCGATGTTCGACGCCGAGGCGCGCAATCACGGTTACGAAGCCATGCCCGGCCACGACTGGCGCTACGCGCGCGCCGAGGAATTTGTCGACGTTGCGCTGAGGCTGTTCGACTCGTGGGACGACGAGGCGCTGGTCATCGACCGCAACGGCCACTTCGGCGTGCCGGACCGCCTACACAAGATAGATCACCACGGCGAACACTTTCTGGTGGACGGCCCGCTTACCGTGCCGCGACCGCCGCAGGGGCATCCGGTGCTGTTCCAGGCGGGCGCCTCGGATCAGGGCCGCGATCTGGCGGCGCGCCGCGCGGAAGCCATCTATGCCGTGGCTTACGACTTGCCCGCCGCGCAGTCCTATTACCGCGACATCAAGCAACGTGTCCGGGCAGCTGGCCGCGACGCGTTCGTGCCCATCATGCCGGGCCTCGTGACCTATGTCGGCTCGACCGAAGCCGAGGCCCGCGCCAAGCAGCGCGAATTGGACGAACTCCTGCCCGCGGACGCCTCATTGCGCCAACTTGGCACGTTCGTCCTGCAGGATTGTTCGGGCTGGGAACTGGACGCGCCCGTGCCGCCCCTGCCCCCGCTGTCCGAGTTCACCGGCCCCAAAGGCCGTTACGGCACCATCCTGCGCATCATCGAAACCGAGCAGCCCACCGTGCGCCAGTTGCTTGGCCGGCTGGCCGCGGGCGGCGGGCACTGCACGATGGTGGGCACGCCGGAGCAGATCGCGGACCGGATGGAACATTGGTTCAGGAACGAAGGCGCCGACGGCTTCAACCTGATGCCCCCGTCACTGCCGGGCGGCATCGACGACTTTGTGGAGCAGGTGGTGCCGGTGCTGCAACAGCGCGGACTGTTCCGTAAGGACTACGAACACGCCACGCTGCGCGGGCATCTGGGCCTAAAACGACCGGGCCGCTGAGAGCGGCAGACGCCGGACCGAAACGCGTGGCGATCAGCTTGTCTGGGTCAATGGTCCGCGTTCGGTTTCGGGGACACGCCGCCGGGCAGCCGGCTGCGGCCGGCGCGCGCGGGTGGCGATCCAGTCGTAAAGGCGGACGCCCGGCTCGCGCATCAAGGCGGTGACTACGCCGCTGACCACCAGCCCCAACACGATCAAGGGTAGCCAGGCCATCATGACGCACGCTTGCAGATTGCGGCGGCCGTACCGCAGGAGCTTGACCGGCACGTCGGCGCGCCGACCGCGATGGATTCGCGGGCTACCGCGCACTGCCTGATCTTGTCTTCAATGATGTTGCACATACAAAAACTGCCGTCGCGGGCAAGCATGACTGCCCACGGCGAAAAATCAAAAATGTAATGTAGCGTAGATTATGTTTCTACAAGCTTCACGAAACGGGGTGAAATCAAAATCCGCGTGACTTTATGGACTGCCCGGCGCAGCGCAGGCATGCAAGGACGGAACGCCTGACCCTATGCCCGCTACACGTTGGGAAACTTCTCCACGATCTCCAACACGCCGTTGATGACGAACTGCACGCCCATGCAGACCAGCAGGAATCCCATCACGCGTGAGATCGCCTCGACACCGCTCTTGCCGATGACGGCGACGATGCGGCCCGCGAAATGCAGGCAGACCCAGAACAAGAGCCCCAGCAGCGCAAACACGATGATCGGGGCCACGCCCACCACCCAACGCGCATAGTCCGGTGCAATGGCCGAATCGACCGACGACGCGCCACTGATGATCATGGCGATCGTGCCGGGTCCCGCCGTGCCGGGCAGGGCAAGGGGCACGAATGCGATGTTGGGGCTCTGGCGCTCCTGCGCGTCGGCCGCGGCCTCGGCCTCCAGGGCGCGCGGCTGGTCCGATGGAAACAGCATGCTGAAGCCGATGCTGACCACGATCAGTCCGCCCGCAATGCGCAGCCCGGGGATGGAAATGCCGAAGGTGTGCATCAGCAGCGCGCCGGCGTAGTAGGTCACCAGCATGATCCCGACCACGTAGAACGCCGCCTGGGTCACCTGCTTCTGCCGTTCCTTGAACGGTATCTGCTGGCCAAGCGACAGCAGCAGCGTCATGGACGTCAGCGGATTGGCCAGCGGCAGCATCAGCGCCAGACCCAGGCTGACGAGCTTGCCCAGTTGAATCAGTTCATCAATCATGTCCGCTCGCTAGAGTGTGCGCGCCGTCTACTCTACCTCACGCGGCCCAGCAACTCGGTCCACGGGCCGCGGCTGACCAGCGCGACCCAGAACGCGGCTCACCGTGACCACGCCGCGGCCATCGCCATGAGCATCGGCGCGGCTAATCATCAGCATCCATTAAACTGATGCAATTCCCGCAGCGGGCCGTGCTGCCTAGCATACAAGCGCCCGTTGCCTGCGGCTCTGCCGCGGCGCATTGCCATTGCCACCCGGAGTTTCCTCTTGACCGACCTCTTTCAATTCAGCCGCGGCACCGCCCCGCTGCTGATCTCCATTCCCCACCTCGGCAGCCAGATTCCCGACGCGCAGCGTCCGCACATGACGGACGTCGCCCTGCAATCCGGCGACACCGACTGGCATCTGGACACCCTGTATCAGTTCGCCCAGGCGTTGGGCGCGTCCGTGCTGGGCGCGCGCTATTCCCGTTACGTGGTCGACCTGAACCGCCCGCCCAACGACGAAAGCCTGTATCCCGGGCAGACCAAGACCGGCCTGTGCCCCACCCAGGCCTTTCGCGGCGATGCGCTTTACCAGAACGATGCTGTGCTGACCGACGCGGAACGCGCCCAGCGCCTGGAGGCGTACTGGAAGCCGTATCACGCCAAGCTGCAAGAAGAGATTGACCGCATCAAGGCCGAGCACGGCACGGTGCTGCTGTGGGAAGCGCACTCGATCGCCAGCGTCCTGCCGCGCCTTTTCGAGGGCAAGCTGCCCGACCTGAACATCGGCACGTCCGACGGCGCCTCCTGCGCGCCCGACATCCTGGCCGCCGTGCAAGAGCAGTTGAACGGCTGCAAGGATTACACCTGGGCCGTCAATGGCCGTTTCAAGGGCGGCTACATCACGCGCCACTACGGTTCGCCGGCTGACAACGTGCACGCCATCCAGCTCGAGATGTGCCAGTCCACCTACATGGACGAAACATACCCGTACGGCTATCGCCCCGATCTGGCCGACAAGGTCATTCCGGTGGTCGAAGGCATGGTGACTGCCGCGCTGCGCCAGACCACCGCGCGCCAGCGCTAAGCCCTGTTGAAACGCCGCCGGACGCCCACGCCATGAACCGCTTTTCGTTCACCAGCACGGAAAACTATCCGGAATGGAGCCTGCTGTTGACGTGGGTGGCGGTGGTGGAAGCGGCGTCGGTCTCGGGCGCGGCGCGGCTGTTGGGTTTTTCGCAGGCGGCCGTGTCGCAGCGGATCAAGCAGCTTGAAGCCGCCATGTCGACCGAACTGCTGGACCGCAGCACCCGCCCTGCCCGGCCCACGCCGGCCGGCGAGCTGCTGTTCGAACACGCCGCGCGGCTGCTGGCGCAGGCCGGCGACATGACGGAAAGCGTGCGCAACCTTAGCCGGGCCAAGCGCAACATCGTGCGCTTCGGCTGCGTAGACTCGTTTGCCGGCACGCTTGGACCGACCCTGATCCACGGCCTGTCCGGCGCGTCGCGCCAGATCCGGCTGTGGTCGGGCATCACGCCCGTGCTGGACAAGCAGCTGGAAGACCGGCAGCTCGACCTCGTCGTCACCACCAGCGCATCGGCAGGCAAGCCCACCATCCGCAAGTACAGTCTGTTCAGCGAACCCTACGTGCTGATCGTGCCGCGCTCGATGAGCATGGACCGGATCGACACGCTGAAAGAATTGGGCCAGCGCGCCCAGTTCATCCGCTACAGCGCACGTTCGTTCATCGGCGCCGAGATCGACCGGCTGGTCGAGTCGCACGGCGTGATGATCGAGCGCACCTACGAATTCGACAATACCGATCCGCTGCTCAGCCTGGTCACGGCCGGGCTGGGCTTTGGCATCAGCACGCCGCTGTGCATCTGGCAGTCGCGCCATTTCCTGGACCAGCTGCGCGTGCTGCCGCTGGCGCCCTTCCTGGGCGCGGCGCGGGCCGACGATCCCGCGCTGTCGCGCACGCTGTATCTGGCCGCGCGCCAGCAGGAGGTGGGCAAGCTGCCCGCCGAGGCGCGCGACGTGATCCTGATGGCGATGGAGCGCCTGATCCAGAAGGAACTGGCCCCGGCGCTGGGGCTGCCGCCGGCCACGCTGTGGCGCAGCCTGCGGCGTTGACGTAAAGCCCGCGGCGCCCCGAACGCGGGGTTCGGCAGCGAAGGGCTGCCTGCGGCGTTGGCGCGTTCTGCGGCGCCAACGCCGCTTCCATCACGGCAGCGAGGACGTCAGCGCCGGCACGGCTTCGAACAGGTCGCCCACCAGCCCGTAATCCGCCACGCCGAAGATCGGCGCGTCGCCGTCCTTGTTGATGGCGACGATGACCTTGGAATCCTTCATGCCCGCCAGATGCTGGATCGCGCCCGAAATCCCGACGGCCACGTACAGGTCCGGCGCGACGATCTTGCCGGTCTGGCCGACCTGCCAGTCGTTCGGCGCATAACCCGCGTCGACGGCCGCGCGCGACGCGCCCAGCGCCGCGCCCAGCTTTTCGGCCAGGGGATCGAGCAGCTTGAAGTTTTCCGCGCTGCCCAGGCCGCGTCCGCCCGACACCACGGCGCGCGCCGCGCCCAGGTCGGGGCGTTCTGACACCGCGATCTCGCGGCTGATGAATCGTGACAAGCCCGTGCCCGTCACGGCCTCGACCGCTTCCACCGTGGCGCTGCCGCCTTCGGCAGACACCGCATCGAATGCCGTGGGGCGGATCGTGGCCACGACCACCGGGTAACCGCTCTTGACCGTCGCGATCGCGTTGCCGGCGTAGATCGGACGCTTGAACGTATCGGGCGCCAGCACTTCGATGACGTCCGACACCTGCGCCACATCGAGCAACGCGGCAATGCGCGGCGCCACGCTCTTGCCCTGCGCCGTCGCGGCCAGGAAGACGTGCGAGTAGCCGGCGGCCGCCGCCACGGCCTGCGCGGCCACGGCTTCCGGCAGGCCATCGGCAAGCTGCGGCGCCTGCGCCAGCAGCACCTTTGCCACCCCGGCGACCCGTGCAGCCGCCTCGGCCACCGGCTGCGCGCCATCGCCCGCGACCAGTACGTGGACCGGCATGTCCAGCCTGCCCGCGGCAGAAATGGCGTTGAGCGTGGCGCCATTCAGCGCCCGATTATCGTGTTCGGCAATAACAAGAACAGTCATCAGATCACCTTGGCTTCGTTCTTCAGTTTGTCGACCAGCGCGGCCACGTCGGCAACCTTGATGCCGGGTGCGCGCGCCGCCGGCTCTTCAACGCGCAGCGTCTGCAGGCGGGACACCGGGTCCACGCCCAGCGCGTCCGGCGTTTCCACATCCAGCGGCTTCTTCTTGGCCTTCATGATGTTGGGCAACGTGACATAGCGCGGCTCGTTCAGGCGCAGGTCTGCCGTGACGATGGCAGGCAGCGTCAGTTCCACCACTTCCAGGCCGCCGTCCACCTCGCGCGTCACGCGCGCCGTGCCGTCGCCGATGGCGATGGCGCTGGCGTTGGTGGCCTGCGGCCAGCCCAGCAGGGCCGCCAGCATCTGGCCGGTCTGGCACGCGTCGTCGTCGATGGCCTGCTTGCCCAGGATCACCAGCGCGGGCGCTTCCTTGACCACGACGGCGCGCAGCAGCTTGGCGACTTCCAGCGGCTGCAAGGCGGCATCCGTCTGCACCAGCACGCCGCGGTCGGCGCCGATGGCCAGCGCGGTGCGCAACGTCTCCTGCGACTGCGCCGTGCCGCACGACACGGCCACGACTTCAGCAGCCGCGCCCTGCTCTTTCAGGCGCACGGCCGCCTCGACGGCGATTTCATCGAACGGGTTCATCGACATCTTCACGTTGCCGATATCCACGCCGCTCTGGTCGGCCTTGACGCGCACGTTGACGTTGTAGTCAACCACGCGCTTGACCGCGGCAAGTACCTTCATGGAAACACTCCTGAGTGAAAGGAATCAACGGACGCCCCGGGTTGTGACTGGGACGGCTGTAGTTTGGTCAGTCCGGGAAGCTTTTCTGGACGGTGATGTCCAGGATCACGGTGAAGTCGGTTTGCGTGGCTGGGGCGCCGGGGTTGGCGACGCCCGGCGTACCGACGCCCGGCGTATCGACGCCCGGCGTGTCGACGCCCGGCATTTCCACGCCGCGCGTCATCTCGTATGCCCCCGCCGTCACCCGCACCCGCGTAACCTCGAGCCCATCCGCGCCGGCCGGCAACGCGCCGACCTCGCAGCAACCGGACGCCGACCCCGAACAGGTCACCGACGCCCTTGCACCGCCTCGCAAGACAAAGAGATTCAGCACCTGCACCGGTCCGCCCACCAACGTGGATTGCAGCAACGCATCGCCGCCAAACACCGCCGGTTCACGCAGCCGCAATGGCACGGCCACACCCTCGCCTTGCAGCATCACGCCCTCGCCCGCCAGCACGACCGACACGCGGTCATACCCGGGAAAGCGTGAATACGGCCCATCGCGTTCGATATCGGCGATGCTGACGCGCCAGCGCCCGGCCGGATCAGCCGCCAGCGTGCGCGTGACACCCCCGCCGTTCTTCCACGGCTCGGGCGGCAGCGCCAACCAGCTGGCTTGCACCGGACCGCGCGGATCAGGAGACTGCGCCAAGGCCGTACTTCCCGGTCAACAGCGCGCCGCGCTGAAAGCGCCCCAATTCGTAAGGCGTGAGCGACACGTCGGTCGCCAGACCCAGCGCTTCCTGCGCCAGCACGCGGCCCACGGTGGGCGAGAGCTTGAAGCCGTGGCCCGAGAAGCCGAAGCCCACGATCAGCCCTTCGACCCCCGGCACACGGCCCAGCACGGGGTTCCAGTCAGGCGTCACGTCGTAGACACCGGTCCACGACGACGCCAGTCCGGCGGCCTCATACGCGGGGAAGCGGTCTGCCACCTGCGCGCCCACCTCGGCCACGTAGTCCAGCGGAATGTCGCCCTGCTCGGCATCGCTCTTTTGCAGCGCCTCGCCGACGATGCCTTCGCTGACCAGCATCTGGTTGCCGCCATAGCTGCGGCAATACAGCATGCCGGGCGAGGCCAGGTCCTTGAAGACAGGCATCGAATACGTATAGGGCGCCGCGTCGCATTCCAGCGCGAGCACGGCGTGGCGCTCCGGCACGACGGGCATCGCCACGCCGGTCCAGCCGGCGAGTTCCGGCGTCCAGATGTTCTGCGTGCTGATGACGAGCGGCGCGCTGTAGTCGCCCTCGGATGTCACCACGCCCGTCACGCGGCCGTTGTCGATGATCAGGCGCTGGACGTTGACGTTTTCGCGGATGGTGACGCCGCGGCGGCGGGCGCCGCGTGCAAAGCTGGTGGCCACCAGATACGCGTCCGCAAAGCCCGCCTCGGGCTCATAGCCGATCAGCGCGGCGTTGTCGAAGGACGCAATGGGCAGCAGCTCGCGCGCCTGCGCGGCATTCAGCAATTCCAGCGCGATGCCCTGCGCCTGCTGCTGCGCCAGCGCGCCGCGTAGCGGTTCCAGCTTGTCGTCGTCGGCGGCGGTGATCAGGTAGCCGCACTTGACCAGGCCGCACGAGGCCTCTTCGTCGCCCAGATAGCTGGCGAAATTGTTGAACACGCTCCACGAACGCTGGGCCAGCTCCACGTTCTCGCGCACGGAATAGTGCGTGCGCAGGATGCCGGACGACTGCGACGTGGTGCCCGCGCCGATGGTCTCGCGGTCCAGCACCAGCACGTTCTTCGCACCGAGTTCGGCCAGGTGAAACGCCACCGAACTGCCGATCACGCCGGCACCAATCACGATCACGTCAAAACTTTTCACGACAAGGCTCCAAGGACAAGTGCGGCGAGTGTGGACCCGCCGTTTCGGAGCTGCAGAAATTTAAGCGCCGCTGATGTTGACCATCGCCGCTCCTTATATTCATGCCGCCGCCAGGCGCTCGGGCGAAAGTCTCGTCTGCCGCACCCCAGAGTGCCGGCGACATGGAATCTATCGGTCAATCTACATTCAAGTAGGGGAAAAATATGAACATGAATCGCCGCGCCATGCTGGTGCGCACCGCTGCACTTGCGGGCGCAAGCGCCCTGGGCTTTCCGATGATCGGCCGCGCCGCCGGCGCGTCCTACACCTATGGCGGCTCGGCCTGGCTGGGCCATTACTCCGCCTACATCGCGATGAAGACGGGGCTGTTCGCCAAGCAGGGTCTGGTCATCAAATGGCAGAGCTTTGCCACGTCGTCGGACCGCATGAGCGCGGTGATGGCGGGCAATGTGGACCTGGCGGGCACGGGCGTGGTGTCGTCGCTGGCGCTGATGGCCGCCGGCGCGCGCCAGTTCCAGGTCATCGCCACCCCCAACAACTTCGGCCGTGCCGAAGGCGTGCTCGTGCGCGACAACGTCAAATCCGTTGCCGACCTGAAGGGCAAGAAGATCGGCGTCACGTACGCCTCCAGCGCCCACGTGCTGCTGCTGGACGTTCTGCGCCAGGCCGGCCTGAATCCCGATCGCGATGTCTCGATCATCAACCTGCCCGCGACCAACCTGCTGTCTGCCTACCAGGGCAACCAGATCGACGCGGCCGTGGCCTGGACGCCGGCGTTTGACCGCATCAAGGCCGTGCCGGGCACGCACGTGCTGCTGGACGACACCGCGTTCTCGCTCTACAAGCAATACGCCATCACCCCCGGACCCGACGTGCTGCTGACGCACGCCAAGCTGGGCAAGGAAAATCCGGACGCCGTGCGCAAGTTCCTGCAGGCGGTGTTCCAGGCCAACGCCATGCTGACCAACCAGCCCGAGGAAGCGGCCGGCGTGCTGCTGGAGCTGACCGGCCTGTCCAAGGACGAGCAGCTGGCCGTTATCAAGCAGACGCAGTGGTATTCGGCTGAAGATCAGAAGGCGCTGATGATCGAGCCCGGCAACTTCGTGAACGGCATGCAGAAGCTGGCCGAGATGCTGGTGTCGCTCAAGCAGATCGACCGCGCGCCCACCGTCAAGGACTGGGTCCAGTCCTCGTACCTCTGAGCCCGGGACAGTCTGCCTATGTCCACACGTTCGTCATCCCGCGAAACGCGCCTGCTCTGGGTCAGCGTGTTTTCGCTGCTGGGTTTTCTGCTGATGTGGGAAGGCCTGTGCCGTGCCGGCGCGGTCGATCCCATCTTCCTGCCCGCGCCGTCCCAGGTCTTGGCGCGCGCGCTGTCCATGTCTGACCAGGGCACGCTGTTCTACAACGTGCTGGCCTCCACGCGCCGCGTCATGGTGGGCTTTCTGGCTGCCGTGATCGTGGCGATTCCGCTGGGCATCCTGCTGGGCACGTCGAAGGTGGCGCGCGCCGTCTTCGATCCCATCATCTCGTTCCTGCGTCCCCTGCCGTCCATGAGCTGGATTCCGCTGTCGCTGCTGTGGTTCGGCATCACCGAAACGCAGAAGTACAGCATCGTGTTCATGGGGTCCTTCGTGCCCGCGTTGCTGTACGTGATGGAGGCCTCGCGCAGCATCGACCCCGTGCTGGTACGCGCCGCGCGCAACCTGGGCGCCAACCGCTGGCAGGTCATGCGCGAGGTGCTGTTTCCGGGCTGTCTGCCGCAGATCCTGTCGGGCATGAAGATCATCCTGGGCCTGTCCTGGACCTGCGTGATCTCGGCCGAACTGGTGGCGTCCAAGGAAGGCCTGGGCTTCATGATCATGAACGGCAAGGAATTCTTCCAGACCGACACCGTGGTGCTGGGCATGGTGCTGATCAGTTTCACCGTGCTGGTGACCGATCTGTGTTTGCGGCTTCTTGAACGATGGGTGCTGGCATGGCAGCGATGAACGACACGATGATCCGGCTGACGGACGTCTCCAAGGCCTACGGCGAAGTGCCGGTGCTGGACAAGGTCAACCTGGAGGTCAAGCGCGGAGAATTCCTGGTGCTGCTGGGCGCCTCGGGCTGCGGCAAATCGACACTGCTGAATCTGATGGCGGGCTTCATCACGCCCAACACGGGCTCGGTGGAGATCAACGGTAGAAAGGTCACCGACGTGACCGCCGCCTGCGGCATGGTGTTCCAGCAGTACGCGCTGTTTCCGTGGCGCACGGTGCAGGAGAACGTGGAGTTCGGCCTGAAGATGCGCGGCATGTCGCGCCAGGAGCGCGCGCCGATCGCCCGCAAGTTCATCGAGATGGTGGGCCTGAAGCACGCGGCGGACAAGTATCCGCACGCGCTGTCGGGCGGGATGAAGCAGCGCGTGTCGATTGCGCGCGTGCTGGCCAACGACCCGGACGTGATGCTGTTCGACGAGCCGTTCGCGGCGCTTGATGCGATGACCCGGCAGGTGCTGCAGGACCAATTGCTGTCGATCTACGAGCAGAGCGGCAAGACCATCGTCTTCATCACGCACTCCATCGACGAGGCGCTGACCCTGTCGACGCGGATGGCGGTCATGGGTTCCAAGCCCGGCCGCATCGTGCAGGACATCCAGAACGACCTGCCGCATCCGCGCAGCGCGGACGTGCAATTGTCGCCGCGATTCGTGGAACTGAAGCGGGCGATCTGGGAGCGCGTGCAGGAGGAAGTGACGCGCAGCATGGAGTTGACGGCCGATTAACCGCGCCGCGTGCGCGATCCGGCTGGACGATCTTGATGCTCGGCGTGAACGTCATGCGGGGCAAGGCTGCCGAATACGCCGTCGGGGCTTTGCCACGCGCCTGTGCTGCGGCCTTCCTCGGCCAGAAACTCCACCAGCGCGGGCAATGAGGGATCCATCGGCCGGTTGGCGTGGATGCGCATGACATAGCCCCACGAGCCCGGCATGCGCAGATGGGGAATCAGCGGCACCAGCCGGCCGCTCGCCAGGTCTTCGTCGATCAGCGGCGCGCGGCCTAGCGCGATGCCCACCCCGGCCGCCGCGGCGGCCACCACGGTGCTCAAGCCGCTCAGCACCATCGGATCCTGCCAATCATCCGGCGCAATCCCCAGCCGGGGTCCCCACGTGCGCCAATCGGTCTCGGGGCTGTCGATGTGCTTTTCTTCCAGCCAGCGGTGGCGCATGAACACGCGCGGGTCATTGCGGTCGGCCTCGGGCACCAGTGCCGGACTGCACACCGGCACCACGGTTTCGGTCATCAGCGGAATGTCGCCCGGCGCGGCAATGTGCGGCCCCATCGCGCGCACGTGCAGGAAGGCCAGGTCGATGTCCTGGGTTTTCCAGGCCGGATCCTGGCTGGCGTGCAGATACACCTGGATGTCGATGTCCGGATGCAATTCAATGAAGCGGCCGATGCGCGGCGCCAGCCACAGCGCGGCCAGCGACGGGTTGGCGGACACGTTCAGGGTGTAGCGCCGCTTGCCGCGGGCGCTGGCCCGGACATTGCGGCAGGCGGTCTCCAATAGGGTCAAGGCCTGTTGTACGGAAGCCAGCAGCGCAGCGCCCGCTTCCGTGGTTTCGGCGCGCCGCACGGTGCCGCCGCGGCGCAGCAGCGAGGTTCCCAGGTCGGCTTCCAGCGCCCGCAACTGATGGCTGACTGCGCTTTTCGTGACGTTGAGCTCGGCAGCGGCGCGGCTCAGGCTCCCTAGACGGGCCACGGCTTCGAAGGCGCGCAACGCGGCCAGCGGCGGCGTGCGGGTAGAGGAATCGGACATCGGTTGAGTTTATCTCAACCCTTGATTGAAAATTCATCGCTTTCGCGCGCGCGCCGGATCGGGGACGATGCAGGCTCTGGATGGAGTAATGCTATGTATTTCGATTCGAGGCTGTGGCGTCTGACCGAGGGTCTGCGTGCCGGCATGGCGGGCGGCATCTTTCTGGGCCTGTTGGCGCTGGCGGCCGGGATTGCGCGGTACGTGTTCCTGGGGCAGTTGCTCGCACGCGTTTTCGACGGGGCGCCGTGGCAGGAATGGGCAATGCCGGCGCTATGCGTGGCGGCCATGGTGCTGCTGCGGGCGTTGCTGGACGACTGGCGCACGGTGCAGGCCAACCGCACATCCGCTGCCATCCAGCACACGCTGCGCGCGAAGCTGTATGACCGCATCGTCGCGTTGGGACCGGCATGGTTCGCCAACCAGCGCACGGGCGGCGTCATGCTGACCGTGGTGGACGGCGTCGAACAGTTGCAGACCTTCTTCGGACAGTATCTGCCGCAGGTCGCCATCGCGGCCGCCGCACCCTTTGCCATCTTTGCCGTCATTGCGTTCTGGGACGTGCCGACCGCCCTCGTCTTCCTGGCCGCCGCCCTCTTCGCATTGTTCGGGCCGATGGCGGTGCACATGCTGGACCGCCGTGCCAGCCTGGCGCGCAGCCGGTCGCTCAACGAATTCGGTGAAGAGTTTCTGGACGCGGTCCAGGGGCTGCCCACGCTCAAGTCGTATGGCCAGGGCAAGGCCTGGGGCGAGCGGCTTGCCGCCCGCGCTCGCAGTCTGTCCGACAACACGTTCTGGGTACTGTCCGTCAGCCTGCTGACGCGCGGCATCAGCGACCTGGGCGTGGCGCTGGGCGCCGCGCTGGCGCTGACGCTGGGCGCCTGGCGCGTGACCACCGGCGACATGAGCGTCGAGGCGCTCTTGATCGTGCTGATGGCGGGCACCGAGATTTTCCGCCCACTGCGCGATCTGCGCGCGGTGCTGCACCGGGGCATGCTGGGCCAGTCGGCCGCCGCCAGCATTCACGCGCTGATGGACGCACAGCCACTGACGCCCGCCCCCGACGCGCGCGCCGCGCAAGCGGGCCCTGCGCGCCTGGCGCCGACCATCGAGTTCGACGACGTCGCCTTTTCGTACACGCCCGAACGCGCTGCCCACCGGGGCCTGGCGTTCCGCATTGCGGCGGGCGAACGGGTCGGCGTGGTCGGCCCCAGCGGCGCGGGCAAGTCCACCATCGTGCGGCTGCTGCTGCGCGAATGCGTGCCGCAATCCGGCGCGGTCCGCGTGGGCGGGCACGACGTCAACGCGCTGGACACGCAGTTCCTCTTGTCACACATCGCGCTGGTCAGCCAGGACATCACGCTATTTCACGGCACCATCGACGACAACCTGCGGCTGGGCCGCCCCGACGCAACGCTTGATGAGGTGCGCGCCGCCGCCCGCGCCGCCAACATCGACGACTTCATCATGGCGCTGCCGGACGGCTACGCCACGCGCATTGGCGAGCGCGGCCTGCAATTGTCGGGCGGCCAGCGCCAGCGCGTGGCGATCGCCCGCGCCCTGCTGCGCGACGCGCCCATCCTGATCCTGGACGAGGCGCTTTCGTCGGTCGACACCGAGAACGAGGCGCTGATCCAGCAGGCGCTGGACCGCCTCATGGCCGGCCGCACGACGCTGATCCTGGCGCACCGGCTGGCCAGCGTGATCGGCGCGGACCGCATCCTGGTGCTGGACCAGGGCCGAGTGGCCGAAGCCGGACCGCATGCCGACCTGATGCGCGAGAAAGGGCTGTACTACCGCCTGATGCACGAACAGGCGGCCGCGCACCGCAATCCGGCCGCCGGCTCCCTGCCCTCGGCACAGCAGGCGGCGGGCAATCCCGCCGCCGAGCCCGACGACGGCAACGCGCCCGGTCCGGCCCTGCGGTCGCTGGACGCGGATGCCGAGCAGGTCGGCTGGCGCGCCACACTGGGCACCCTGCTGTCGGTGGTGCGCCCATGGCGCGGCACCCTCATCGCGACCATTCTGCTGGGCGTGGCGCGTGTCGCCGCCTTCATCGGCGTGGGCGTGTTCAGCGCCCTGATCGTGGCCGCCATCCGCGACGGCGGCGATACCACCGCGCTGATCGTCGGCCTGCTGATCGCCGCGCCGCTGGCCGCGCTGTTCCATTGGCTGGAATCGTGGCTGGCGCATGCGATGGCCTATCAGCTCCTGGCCGACATGCGCGTCAAGCTCTACGACAAGCTGGAACGGCTGGCGCCCGCGTACCTGCTGCAACGCCGCTCGGGCGATCTGGTCGCGCTGGCCACACAGGACGTGGAGATGGTCGAGTATTTCTACGCGCACACCATCGCGCCGGCCATCGTGTCCGTGCTGGTGCCGTTGTCCGTGCTGGGTTTCCTGGGGTTCTACAGTTGGCCGGTGGCGCTGGCGCTGCTGCCGTTCCTGGCCTATGCGCTGGTCTCTCCCGTGCGCGGCCGGCGCCGCGTCGATGCGTTGGGCGACAAGGCGCGCGAGGCGCTGGGTGAAATGAGCGCTCACACCACCGACACCATCCAGGGCCTGGCCGACCTGACCGCCTTCCAGGCGACGGGCCGCCGCCGCGATCAGTTCTTGAAGGTCGCCGATCACTATCGGGCGCGGCGCTTGGCCATCCTGCGCGACCTGTCCCGCCAGACGGCCTGGTTTGAAATCGCGATGGGCTTGGGCGGACTCGCGGTGGCTGTCGTGGGCGCGCTGCAGGTGCAGGCCGGTACGCTGGCGGCCGCCATGCTGCCGCTGCTGGTGCTGATCGCGCTGGCGACGTTCCTGCCGGTGTCCGAGATCTCGCAGGTCAGCCGGCAACTGGCCGACACCATCGCCGCCACGCGCCGCCTGCACGTGGTGGCCAACGAACGCGAACCCGTCGTGGACGGCCCCCTGCCCGCGCCGGTGGCGCCGCATGGCCTGTCGCTCGCGTTCGAGCGCGTCAGCTTCGCCTACCCCGGCAAGCGCCAGGACACGCTGCGGCAGCTTAGCTTCACCGCGCCTGCCGGCGCCACGGTGGCGATTGTCGGCGCCTCGGGCGCGGGCAAGAGCACGGTGGCGAGCCTGTTGCTGCGCTTCTGGGATCCCCGCGAAGGCGCAGTCAAGCTGGACGGCGTGGACGTGCGCCAACTCCAGCTCGACGGCCTGCGCGAGCGCGTGGCGCTGGTCACGCAGGACACTTATCTGTTCAACGACACGCTCGAAGGCAACATCCGGCTGGCGCGTCCCGAGGCCAGCCGCGAAGATCTGATGCGTGCACTGGAACAGGCGGCACTGGCCGACTTCGTGCAGCGTCTGCCCGAGGGGCTGGCCACGCGCGTGGGCGAACGCGGCATGCAGTTGTCAGGCGGTCAGCGGCAGCGCATCTCGATTGCGCGCGCCTTCTTGAAGAACGCGCCGGTGCTGATTCTGGACGAAGCCACGTCGCATCTGGACACGCTGTCGGAAATGCAGGTGCGCGGCGCGCTCGACGTGCTGATGCGCCACCGCACGACGCTGGTGATTGCGCATCGCCTGTCCACCATTCGCGACGCCGACCTGATCCTGGTGCTGGACCGCGGCACGCTGGCCGAGTCCGGCACGCACGACCAACTGCTGCGCAAGCAAGGCGTGTATGCGCGGCTGGCAAGCCATCAGGGCGGGTATACCGCTGCGGGCGCGGCGTCGCTGCCCGGTTAGCGCGGCGGTTGCGCCGCTCGTTGTGCCCGCTGATCCGCTGCGATCGTCTTGATCGCAGCGTTTGCGACGCATGCGGCGTCGGGCGCATTTGCCGCATCCGCCGCGTTGAAAAAAACCGACATCGCATTCTGTCCCCACGCGCGGCCCGTTGATTCGCCTACATCACTTGGATAGAATCGGCAATTCGGGCCTGTGCCCACTTCCTTTTTTCCCCTCACCCACCGACAGGGAGGCCGCATGATGTACCCCATGCCGAACGCCGTCCCGCGCGTGTCCCCGCGACGCCATTAAGTCGTCGCCCGCGCGGCACCATCGCCAGTTCACTACCTGGCGACCGGTCCGCCGTGCCCATTTGAACCCTTAACGCAGTTGCCAGCGCCCCTTCCGGCGCACGGCGTGTTTTTCCTCTTTCCTTACAAGGAACCTGGCGTGTGCTCTGCCGCCAGGCCATGGCAATGGCTAGAAAAAAAATCGATTTTCGAGGACAGGCCTTCAAGGATGTCCTGGGCTTTACCTTCCGCTATTGGGGCCGGCAGCCGCTGCGCATCGTCGTGATCGTGGCGCTGGCGCTGCTGTCCGCCGTGGCCGACGTGCTGACCCCGATGTACGCCGGCCGCCTGGTCGACGCCGTGGCTTCGGGCGCGGCCGGCGACCAGCTTGCCTGGACCGCCGCCATCACCGCCTTCTGGCTGCTGGTTGCGCTAGGCGTGGGCGGGACGCTGCTGCGCCAGGCGGTGTTCCAGAACATCATCACCTTCACGCTGAAGATGATGAACGGCATCGCCTCGAATGCCTTTTACCGCGTGCAGCGCTTTTCGACCGACTGGCATGCCAACAGCTTCGCGGGGTCGACAGTGCGCAAGATCACGCGCGGCATGTGGGCGGTGGACCTGCTCAATGACACGTTGCTGGTGGCGCTGCTGCCGTCGGTCGTCATGCTGGTGGGCGCCACCGCGCTGCTGGGCGCGCATTGGCCGCTGATGGGGCTGGTCGTGGGCCTGGGTTCGGTGCTCTACATCGCCGTCACCGCCACGCTGTCGCTGGCGTACGTGGCGCCCGCCGCGCGCCTGGGCAATGCCTGGGATACGCGCATGGGCGGCGCGCTGGCCGATGCGGTCAGCTGCAACGCCGTGGTCAAGGCCTTTGGCGCGGAGACGCGTGAGGAAGCGCGGCTGGACCGCGTCATCGACAAGTGGCGCCGCCGCACGCGCCGCACCTGGATCCGCGCTACGTTCAACGGCGGCATCCAGGGCGCGATGCTCGTCGCCATGCAGGCCTCGATCCTGGGCGCATCGCTGCTGCTGTGGTCGCGCAACCAGGCCAGCGTGGGCGACATCACCTTCACGCTGACCATGTTCTTTGTGCTCCAAGGCTATCTGCGGGACGTGGGCATGCACATCCGCAACCTGCAGCGCTCGGTCAACGACATGGAGGAACTGGTGTCGCTGGAGAAGCAGCCGCTGGGCGTGGAAGACCGGCCGGGCGCGGGCGACATTGCGGTGACGGCAGGCGAGATCCGCTTCGAAGACGTGACGTTCCGCTATGGCGCGCACAACGTCGCGCTGTACGACCGGTTCTCGGTGCGCATCGCGCCGGGCGAACGGGTGGGCCTGGTCGGCCACTCGGGTTCGGGCAAAACGACTTTCATCAAGCTGATCCAGCGCTTGTACGACGTGAACGGTGGCCGCATCACCATCGACGGGCAGGACATCGCCCAGGTGAAGCAGGCGTCGCTGCGCGGGCAGATCGCGATCGTGCAGCAGGAGCCCGTGCTGTTTCACCGGACGCTGGCGGAAAACATCGCCTACGCCCGCCCCGGCGCGTCGCAGGCCGACATCGAGCAGGCTGCCCGGCTGGCCAGTGCGCATGACTTCATCATGGCGCTGCCCAAGGGCTACGAGACGCTGGTCGGTGAACGCGGCGTGAAGCTGTCCGGCGGCGAACGCCAGCGCGTAGCGATTGCGCGGGCGTTCCTGGCGGACGCGCCGATCCTCATCCTGGACGAAGCCACGTCCAGCCTGGACAGCGAAAGCGAGGTGCTGATCCAGCGCGCGATGGACCGCCTGATGGAAGGCCGCACGACGCTGGTCGTAGCGCACCGCCTGTCGACAGTCCGGGCTCTGGACCGCCTGCTGGTGATGGACCATGGCCGCGTGATTGAAGAAGGCAGCCACGACGCGCTGATCCGCCTGAAGGGCGGCCTGTACCGGCGCCTGTTCGAGCGCCAGGCGCTGGAGCTGACCAAGGGACTGGATCCCGCGGAACTGCTGGAAGACGGCGCCGTACCGCCGCCCGCCAAGGCTGACGAGGTCGACGCAGCGTCGTTCGCCTTCGGCAAGTAACGCAGGTGCGGTGCTAAGCAATAAGGCCCGGCGCGATCGCGCGCTGGGCCTTATTTTGTTGCGGATTTCGACGCATAGGGCCGGTGTCTGACACCTCATTTGGTCCTACAAAATCCCGGGTGTCAGACACTTCAATTGGTCCTACAAAATCCCGGGTGTCTGACACTTCATTTGGTCCTGAAAAATCCATGGATGTCTGACACCTCATTTGGTCTTACAAAACCATGGCTGTCCAACTCCCAACCAGGTGCCGCGCACCTCAGGCCGGGCGATTGGCGAAGGTCAGGCGCAACCCGAAGCCGATCAGGGCGGTGCCGAAGACCAGGCTCTGGATCTTTTGTGCGCGCGGGCTGGCGGACATCCAGCGGCCTACCGCACCGCCCGCCAGCGCGCACAGCACGTCGAACGTCAGGCCCAATCCGACGAGGATGACGCCCAGCACGGCGAACTGCTGGCCAATCGGGCCGCGCTCCGGCGACACGAACTGCGGCAGGAGCACCGAGCAGAACAGCAAGGCCTTGGGGTTGAGCACATTGGTGAGCACGCCGCTCATCAGCGCGGGTCCCCAGCCTGCATGTCGCGGCGCGGCCTCCCCGTCCAGGGGCGGAACGGCAAGCGGCGCGCGCAAGAGACGGATCCCCAGCCACACCAGATAGCAGCCGCCCACCGTGCGCGCCGCGTCGAACGCCCAGGGGTGCGTCTTGAACAAGGCCGCCAGACCCAGCGCGGCCAGCGTCACGTGCGCCGCACGAGCAATCGCCAAGCCCGCAGCCACCGCCAGCGCCTGCCCGCGGCCGCGCAGCAGACCGGTTTCCAGCAGCAGGATCATGTCCGGCCCGGGCACCACGTACACAATCAGCAAGGCTCCCAGAAACAACGCCATATCGGCCATGACCGCGCTCCACCGCAAGTTTTCAATGGCGAGATTCTAGAAAAAAGAGGCTGGCATGTGCTTGCCATTCTTGCCAACTTGGATACCATTCCTGGCACAACCCACCAACCCAAGCCTGAATTCCACAAATCCATGCCAAAACGCCAACTTGACGCCTACGACCGCCGGATTCTGGAGGCGCTGCAGAAGAACGGCCGGCTCACTAACGTGGAGCTGGCGGACCAGATCGGCCTGTCGCCCTCGCCCTGCTTGCGGCGCGTACGGATGATGGAAGAAGCCGGCGTCATCCAGGGCTACGAAGCGCGGCTGGATCCGCACGAGGTCGGATTGGGATTGACGGTATTCGTGGGCGTGAAGGTCGAACGCCACCATGAGCGCGACGCCGAAATGTTCCGCAACGAGGTCAGCGCGCTGCCGGAAGTGATCGCCGCGCATCTGGTGTCCGGCGAGTCCGACTTCCTGTTGCAGGTCGTGGTGCCCGACCTGCGCGGGTACGAGCAGTTCCTGCTACATACCTTGCTGAAACTGCCCGGCGTCAAGGACATCCGCAGCAACTTCGCGATCCAGACGGTCAAGCCGCAGAGCCCGCTGCCGCTGGACCATCTGGGGCGGTGAGCGGCGCAGCGATAAAGGCTATGCGACCCCTCTTCAAAGGCAGGGGCACCGCTGTGACGGCATGAACTTCGCCGCCACGGCATCGCCATCGTCGCGACACCTCCCCCCCGCGGCATGGCCGCCGCCGACACGGCCGAATCGCCGCCCTCTTGCCATGCTCACCGCCTCACCGCATGGCGGCCGCCGCCCGATCCACCGCCGCGCTGCGTCGCTCGAATCGCGCCTGCGACATCGCCAGATAGCGCTCCACAATCGCCGGCTCCGACGTCTTGGGCGTGCCGCCCGGAAACGGCGGCTTCGGATCGTATTCGATCTGCAACTGGATCAGCTTGGCGACATCCTCGCCGCACAGCGACGCCACCACCTTCAGCCCCATGTCGATCCCCGACGTCACGCCGCCGGCCGTGAACACATTGCCGTCCACACACAGGCGCTCGTCGCTCGGCGTGGCCCCAAACCGCGCCAGCAGTTCCCTCGCCCGCCAGTGGCTCGACGCCCGCTTGCCCCGCAGCAGCCCGGCCGCGCCCAGCAGCAGCGATCCCGTGCAGATACCGAACAGGTATTTGGCGCCCTGCCCCTGCCTGCGGGTGAAATCCACCCACGCCGGATCGACGATGGCGTCGTCCGTGCCCGGCCCGCCCGGCACGACTAGCAGGTCGCAAGGCGGCGCCGAGTCGATCGTTTGCGTAGGCACGAAGCGCAACCCCCGGTCGCAGCGCACCGGCTCCATCGTTTTTGCGACAAAATCCACGGTAAATCCCGGCGCGTTCGCCAGCACTTCGTACGGCCCGGTCATATCCAGCTGAGTCAGCCCTTCGAACAAGACGATATTCACCTTCATGACGTTGCTCCCATGAAAACGCCAGAACCCAGCATAGGCGAACGCGCGCCGCGCGGTGCGCCAGAAAGCGCGCCAATCGCGCCACAACGCGTGCTGTTCGTGCTGTACGACGGTTTCCAGCCGCTGGACCTGGCCGGACCGTGGCAGGCCTTCAGCTCGGCCAACGAAGAGTCGGGCCGCCAGTTATATGCCTTGAACACGATCGCGGCATCTCCGGTGGTAACCACCTGGGAACAAGGGCTGCGCATGCAAGTGGACGGCACCTTCGAAGCGGACGACGACGCGCCCATCGACATGCTGCTGGTGCCCGGCGGCCCCGGCGTGGATCGCGCCGCGGCGCACGGCGAAACGCGCGCCTGGCTACGCCGCCGCGACGCCGGCACACGCCGCACCAGCAGCGTCTGCACGGGCGCATTCATCCTGGCCGCCGCCGGCCTGCTCGATGGCCGCGCCGTCACCACGCACTGGCGCTCGGCCGACCGGCTGCGCAAGCTTTACCCGGGCCTGCGCGTCGACGACGACCGCATCTTCATCGAAAGCGGCAAATACTGGACCTCCGCGGGCGTCACCGCCGGCATCGACCTGGCGCTGGCGCTGATCGAACGCGACTTCGGCGCCGCGCTGTCCCAGCAGGTCGCGCGGCGGCTGGTGGTCTTCATGCGCCGCAACGGCGACCAACGCCAGTACAGCCAGACGCTGCGGCTGCAGGACCGCGTGGCCGCCCCATTCCGCGAACTGGTCGAAAAAATGGAAGCACGCCTGTCGGCCCGCTGGTCGGTGGACGACATGGCCGACGCCTGCGGCATGTCGCGGCGCACCTTCCAGCGCAAGTTCGCAGCACACTTCGGCGTCGCGCCGACCGAAGTGCTGCGGCGTCTGCGCGAAGAGCGCGCCGGTGCCTTGGAGGGCGCGGGGAAGATGACGAGGAAGGCCGTCGAGCAACACGTGGGTCCGGTGTTCAAGCGTCCGCGGCAGTAGTGGCAAGGCCGCGTGTCAGCAGCTATGACGGCAAGGCTGTGTTCGATCTTCGTAGGTCGCCCGACGCCGCGGTCCCCGTTGGCACGAGCGCCCACGATTGCGGTCCGGAGCCTTCGCTCCGGCCTCCCCCTTCGTCATCTTCGTCCGCCTTCGGCTCCCTTCAGATTCCCTCGGGCGCATCGACGGCGCTCGTGCCAACGGGGACCACGACGCCGTGCTACGAGGGTCTTTGGTTTGCGCGCTACAAGACCTGTGTGCGGGGCAGGAAATCTGCGGGGCCGCCGGGTTGCTGCCGCCCGGACGGCGGCAACCCGGCATTGGGTCGGTGGGTCGTCGTGGCGGTGTGCGCTTGCGCGCTGATGGGGATCAGGGTGTCAAACAGCGAATTTATGACACTCCCACTGACCCTGACGCAGAAGCGGAAGCAGCCACACGCGAAGCGTCATCGCCACGACGCAAGACAGCGCGTAAGCCCACGAAGGCCGCCCGCGCGGCCGCCCGGGGGCGGGCACCGCAAGACGCTTCTCTTCCACACCAGTGCGTGCCAAAACCTCAAGAACCCAACTCGCCCCAACACCCTCAAAGATCAAGCAAGTCGAGCCCGGTGCGGCGTGGGCCTGGGGCGGGCGGGGCGTTTAGATGCGCCCGAGGGAAACCGTAGGGAGCCGAAGGCGTACGAGGTTGACAACGGGGCAGTCCGGAGCGAAGGCTCCGGACCGCAATCGGAGCCCCGCCCGCCCCAGGCCCACGCCGCGCCGGGCGTCTCAAGAACGCCGACGATGGCCAGCAACGACACTCAAGCTAACAACCCCACCGACATCCCCCCGCAAACATAAAGCACCTGCCCAGTCACAAACCCCGCCCGCGGGTCCAGAAACATAGCCACGGTATGCGCCACCTCATCCGGCCGCCCCACGCGCCCCACGGGAATCGCCGCCTCCAGCGCCAGCGTCTTCGGTGCCCCTGGCGGATTGGACTGGTTGAACAGCTCGGTAGCAACCGGCCCAGGCGCCACGGTGTTCACCGTAATGCCATCGCCCGCCAGCTCCAAAGCCCAGGTCCGCGTCATCCCCGCCAGCCCCGCCTTGGACGCCCCATACACCGACCGACCGCCCTTGCCCAGCGCCGCCCGGCTGCCGATATTCACGACACGCCCGTACTTCGCCTGCCGCATCCCCGGCAATAGCGCCTGCATCAGCAGAATCGGCGCAGTCAGATTCAACGCCATCGTCCGCGCCAGTTCCTCCTGCGTAATGTCCTCGATGTTCGCAACCTGGATCATCCCCGCGTTGTTGACCAGATGCAGCACCGGTTCCTGCGCCGCCAACTCACGGCCCGCAGCAATAGTCGCCGCCGCGTCGCACAGGTCCACCGACCGGAACGTCTCGCCCGGCAACAGTGTCTCGGGCGCCGTACGGCTGAAATTGACGACCTGAAAGCCGTCTTCAATCAGCCGCGCCACGATGGCGCGGCCGATTCCCCGGCTTGCGCCGGTCACGAGAGCGAAGGGTGAATTCATTGCGCCTTGATTCCCTGGTCCTTGATGAGTCCGCCCCACTTCTTGCGTTCGGCGGATTCGAACGCGGCCAGATCCTTGCCGAACAGGGTGCCCGGCTTCGCGCCCATCGTGGCGAAGTTGGCGGCGATGGCCGGCGTCGCCAAGCCGCTCCGGGCGGCGGCAATCAGTTGTTCAACGACCGGCGCGGGGGTATTGCGCGGCGCATACAACGCAAACCACGCCGTCACGTCAAACCCCGGCAATCCGGACTCGGCAACCGTCGGCAAGTCTGGCACCGACGGATCACGCGCCGCAGAAGTCACCGCCACCCCGCGCACCAGATTCCCGTCCTTGATCTGCGCCAGCGCCCCCGGCAGATTGTCGAACAGCAGATCCACCTGCCCGCCCGCCACCGCCGGCAGCGACGCCGACGTGCCCTTGAACGGCACGTGCAGCATCGTCACCCCGGCCATGGCCTCGAAGTAAGCCCCCGTCAGGTGCACCGACGAACCGATGCCCGGTGACGCGTAAGTCAGCTTCTTGTCCGTCGACTGCTTGGCCGCCTTGATCACGTCCGCCACCGTCTTGTACGGCGACTTCGCGCTGACCGCGATCACGTTCGGCGTCGTGGACACCAGCGCGATCGGCACCAGGTCGCGCTCGGGATCGAACGGCATGTTGCTGTAGAGAAACTGGTTGATCGTCTGCGTGCCGATCGTGCCCAGCCCCAGCGTGTAGCCGTCCGCCTTCGCCCGAGCGACGTAAGCCATGCCGATATTGCCGCCCGCGCCCGGCTTGTTCTCGACCAGCACCGTCTGCTTCAGGCCCGGCTGCAATGCGTTGGCGATGGCGCGGCCAAAGAGGTCCGCGCCGCCGCCCGGCGGATACGGTACGACGACGGTCACAGGGTGCTCGGGATAGCCCGCGGCGTGGACCGCAGGCAGCGCCAGAACGGCCAGCGCGGCAAGGGCGATGCGCCATCCGGCGCGCGGATGCTGCAATTGCGTCATGGTCTCGTCTCCTATCGAACCCGCTGATTGCGGATTTCTTTTTAAAGTACGTAAATACGTACTATATTCATAAGAACATGAAAAACCGACAGGAGACAAGCAGATGAAACGCTGGACGCAACGCCCCGAAGGTTCCACCTGGGGCGACTTCGGCCCGGATGACGAACTGGGCCGCCTGAACCTGCTGACCGAAGAAAAGGTGCTGCAGGCGGTGCGCGAAGTCCGTGCCGGCAAGGTCTTCTGCCTGTCGCTGCCGCTGGATCTGCCCGGCGGCAACGTGCTCAATCCGCGCCGCCACGCGCCCACCCTCAAGCCCACCTTCCGCGAAGGCACGCCCTATCTGAACTTTGCGATGTCGCAGGTACAGCCCGAAGCCATTGACGTGCTGTCGGACGATCAGGTCACGCTGTCGATGCAGTATTCGACGCAGTGGGACGGCCTGTGCCACGTGGGCGCCATGTTCGACATCCAGGGCGACGGCCAGGCGCGCCGCGTCTATTACAACGGTTACGCCGCCGGCGTGGACGTGTTTGGCGGCGCCGATCCCGACAACTCGGCAGCCGCCTGCTGCCCGCCGGGCGGCTCGTATGCGCGCAAGCTCAGCGTCAGCCGCTATGCCGAAAAAGGCATGCAGGGCCGCGGCGTGCTGGTGGACTTGGCGCGTGCCTTTGGCCCGGGCCGCACGA
This sequence comes from Achromobacter sp. ACRQX, assembly GCF_022346505.1. Taxonomy (NCBI): domain Bacteria; kingdom Pseudomonadati; phylum Pseudomonadota; class Betaproteobacteria; order Burkholderiales; family Alcaligenaceae; genus Achromobacter; species Achromobacter sp. ACRQX. Next base: position 24,373 of record NZ_JAKRML010000015.1, on the reverse strand, counting down.
TCGTCGGCCATGCGCAGCTTCAAGCCGCCATGCGCGAGCAGGACGCCCAGCCCGAGCCCGGCGACATGCTGGTGCTGCGCACCGGTTTCGCGGAAGCCGTCGTGGCCATGAATGGCCACCCCGATCCGCACAAACTGGAGCAGACGGGCGCGGTGCTGGACGGCGCCGACCCCGCGCTGCTGGACTGGATCACGCATTCCGGCATCGCCGCCATCTGCGCCGACAACTACGCGGTCGAATCGTATCCTGCGCGCACATCCGGCCCCGGCCATTCCATCCTGCCGCTGCACCACCATTGCCTCTTCAAGCTGGGCGTACCGCTGGCCGAGCTGTGGTACCTGAAGGACCTGGCCGACTGGCTCCATGCAAACGGCCGCAGCCGGTTCCTGCTGACCGCCCCGCCCCTGCGCATGCCCGGCGCCGTCGGCTCGCCTGTGACGCCTATCGCCACGGTGTAAGCCATGCCCCTGCCGTACTCGACCTTCTCCGACCATCTGGACGCGCTGGCCGCCCGGCAACCCGATGCCGTTGCGCTCATCGATCGTGATCAACCGCTCAGTTTCGGGGACCTGCGCACGCGCGGCCTCGCGCTGGCGGCGGGCCTGGCCCGCATCGGCGTGCAGCCCGGGCACCGCGTCGCCGTCTGGCTCCCCAACTGCGCGGCCTGGGTCGAATCCTTTCTTGCGTGCGCCCATCTAGGCGCGCTGGTGCTGGCCGTCAACACGCGCTTCCGCTCGGTCGAAGTGGCCGACATCCTGGGCCGCGGCCGCGCCGACTGGCTGGTGTATTGGCCCGACTTCAAAGGCATCGACTTCCAGGGCATCCTGGATGGCGTCGCGCCCGTGGATGTGGATCAGTTGCAGGGCGCGGTCGCGCTGGCTGGGCCCGACGAACTTCCTCCGGCATCGCTTCACGGCAAACCGGTGCACCGGTACGACGCGCTGCTGGCCTGCGCCGACCCCGCCCCCGTCGCGCAAGCCAATGCCGGCGTGTTGTGCTTCACCACATCCGGCACCACGTCCAAACCCAAGTTCGTGCTGCACGATCAAAAGACCTTGTTGCGCCACGGCGCGATGGTGGCGCGGGCGTTCGGCTACGACGACCGGACCTGCGTGCTGGCCAGCGCGCCGTTCTGCGGCGCATTCGGTTTTGCGACATTGGCCGGCGGCCTGGCGCGCGGCGTGCCCGTCGTCTGCGCCCCTGTGTTCGACGCGGCCCAATCCGCGCAGGCCATCGCCCGGCACGCCGTCACCCACACCTACGCCAACAACGAGGCGCTGGTCGGCATGATGCAGGCCGCCGCGCCCGGCGCGTTTGCGTCCGTGCAGCTATTCGGCTTCGCCAGCTTCACCCCCGCGCTGGACAACATGCTGGACCTGGCCCGCGCGGCTGGCGTGCCGCTCACGGGCCTGTACGGTTCCAGCGAACTGATCGCGCTGGTGGCGGGCCAGCCCCGCGACCCCGCCGACGGCGACGTGTCGGCCCGCCACCAGCCCGGCGGCACGCTCATCTACCCCAACGCCCGTGTGCGCGCCCGCGATCCCGAGTCCGGCCAGGTGCTGCCGCATGGCCAGTCCGGCGAAATCGAAATCCTGTCGCCCAGCCTGATGCAGGGCTACCTGGACAACCCGGACGCGACCCGCGCAGCCGTGACGGATGACGGCTACTTCAAGACCGGCGACCTGGGCTACACGCTGACCGACCGCCAGTTCGTGTTCCAGACCCGGATGGGCGACTCGCTGCGGCTGTCCGGCTTCCTGGTCAATCCGGTGGAGATCGAACAGGTCGTCGAGACCCTGCCGGGCGTGCGGGCCTGCCAGGTGGTGGGCGCGACGCGCAACGGCAAGATCGTGCCGTACGCCTTCGTGCTGCTGCAGGAAGGCGCGCAGGCCGACCCGGCCGGTTGGACCGCGGCGTGCAAGGCGGCCATGGCAGGTTTCAAGGCGCCGGCGGGCTTTACCGTGCTGGACGCATTCCCGTCAGTGGAGAGCGCCAACTCGGTCAAGATCCAGAAGCACCGGCTGCGCGAGATGGCGGACGCTATGCTCTCGGCTTCCGCTTCATAGCCCTTCATCCCGCCATGCCCGCCCGCAAGCTTTTTTCGCGCAGTCCCCAGCCGCTTTATCTGCAGGCCGCCGCGCTGTTCCGCAGCCACATCCAGAACCGGACGTGGCGGCCCGGACAGCAGATCCCGCCGCTGGAATCGCTGATGGAGACCTACGGCATCTCGCGCGCGACCATTCGCCAGGCGTTCGGCCTGCTGGAAGAAGACGGCCTGATCCGGCGCTCGCGCGGCTCCGGCACCTTCGTCAACGCCGAACTGCCCGAAACTCCCACGCTGCTCATTCCCAAGACCTGGGCCGAAACGGTCGAACTGAGCAACCAGCTCGGCACGGTGTCGCTGGTGGAGTCCAGCGCCGACTCGCCGCTGCCCGACACGCTGGGCATGCCGTGCGGCGCCGACCGCAGCGGCAGCTTCCAGTACCTGCGGCGCATTCATACGACGGATGCAGGCCCCTTCTGCTACAGCGAGGTCTTTCTGGACAGCGGCCTCTTCCGTAAGCACCGCGCCCGCATTCAGAAAAGCACCGTCGCCCCGGTGCTGGACCAGTTTTACGGCGCGCGCATTTCTGAAGCCCGCCAGGTCCTGAACGTGATCGAAGCGGGGCAGGAGTCTGCCGAGTCGCTGCAGATACCCGTGTCTTCCCCGGTGGCCGAGCTGCGCCGCTATGCCTGCATCGACGGCCGCGTGGTGTATTTCGCGCGGCTGGAGTTTCCATTCCGCAAGGTGCGGATGGAGTTCGACCTGCTCACCAGCCGCTGAGCGCTTCACCCAATCTGCCTCAGGAGAAAGCCGCCCCCCACCAACGACCGCCGCCGTCCGAACACACTGGGTGCAGCAGCAAACAAAACCTACATACGCGCCCGCCATATCCGAAAAGAATCCGGCATACAGGGAGACAACCATGAGACATGCCGACAGGACCCGGATTTCAATGCAGTGCCGCAGCACGATTGTTCGCTTGTTCGCCACGACCGCCTTTGCCGCGGCCGCGCTTGCCGCCGCCATCGCACAGGCCCAGACGCCCGCCCCCGCCGTCTCCGACGACGTGGTGCGGCTGGGCCTGATCCTGGACATGAGCGGCGTCTATGCCGACGTGACCGGCAAGGGCAGCGCCACCGCCGCCGAGATGGCGATTGCCGACTTCGGCGGCACCGTGTTGGGCAAGAAGGTGGACCTGCTGGTGGTGGACCACCAGAACAAGGCCGACATCGCCGCCGCCAAGGCGCGCGAGTGGTACGACGTCCAGAAGGTCGACGCCATCATGGACGTCGCCGGCTCCGCGCCCGCGTTGGCCGTGCTGGAAGTGGCGCGTGAAAAGAAAAAGATCGTGGTCTTCAGCGGGCCGGGCACCGAGCGCATCACCAACGACCTGTGCTCTCCCTATTCCGTCCACTACACCTACGACACCTGGTCGCTCGCCAACACCACCGCACGCGCCACCGTGGAGCAAGGCGGCAAGAGCTGGTACTTCCTGACGGCGGACTACGCGTTCGGCCACACGCTGCAGGCGTCGGCCACCGACGTCGTGAAGGCCAATGGCGGCACGGTGCTGGGCGCCTCGCGCCACCCGCTCGGCTCCAGCGACTTCGCCTCTTATCTGCTGCAGGCGCAGGCCAGCAAGGCGCAGATCGTGGGCCTGGCCAACGCGGGCGGCGACACCGTCAACGCCATCAAGGCGGCCAGCGAGTTCGGGCTGACCAAGGGCGGGCAGAAGATGGCGGGCCTGCTGCTCTACATCAACGACATCCACGCCATCGGCCTGGACGCGGCCGCCGGCCTGACGCTGACTGAAGCCTTCTACTGGGACATGAACGACCAGACCCGCGCGTGGTCGCAGCGCTATTACGACAAGCTCAAGAAGATGCCCAACATGAGCCAGGCGGGCACGTATTCGTCGGTCATGCACTATCTGAAAGCGGTGCAGGCGGCAGGCACGGACGAACCCACGGCGGTGATGAAGCAGATGAAGGCCACGCCCATCAACGACTTCTTCGCCACCAACGGCCGCATCCGCGAAGACGGCCGCATGGTGCACGACATGTACCTGTTCGAGGTCAAGAAGCCGTCGGAATCCAAGCGGCCGTGGGACTACTACAAGCTGGTGGCCACGCTGCCGGGCGACCAGGCCTTCATGCCGCTGTCGCGGTCGACCTGCCCGCTGGTCAAGAAGTAGTACGGCGGGGCGTCCTCGGGGGGGGGCTGCGGCGGATGGCATCGGCGGCGTGAAGCGCCCGCCGCGGGAGACGCCCGCCGCGGGGACGCCCCGCCGCGGGGACGCCCGCCGCCGACTACGCCCGCCGCCGAGTACGCCCGGCGCGTTATCCTTGCCGCTTTGCCTTTCGCCGCTCCGACATGCCGCAACGCGCAGCCCGCATCATCGAGGGAACCATCGACCAGATCCGGGTCGCAACGCCGGTGCGGCGAAACGATGTCTTCCTGCGGGTCGGTGCGGAGACGATCTGGGGTTCCGCGCTGGACCCCTCGCACATCGCCCTGCTGCGCGCCTTCCACAATAAAGGCACTGCCGTGCGCATTGGCGTGCTGGAAGCCGAGCATGGCCTGAACCGCTTTTGCTGGGCCGTGCCCGCGCAAGGCGAACCCATTGCGCCGCTCACCTACCAGACCGCGCAAAGGCGCAGCGGGCGCGAGGCCGTCATCTCCGGCGCCGTGGGCGTGGCCGGCCTGGGCGCGGCGTGGCTGTCTGGCATCACCACGCTGCCGCGCGTGTTCCTGATGGTGTTCGCGCTGGTGATCGCGATGATTGGGCTGATACTTGCCGCGAGCGCCTTGCACGCCCTCTGGCACAACCGCCGCGAGCGGCCGCGCATCCTTGCCAGCGAGGCTCTGTTCGATCCCGCGAAGCGCCCAGCTGCCATGAACGCTGCGCCAGCCCCCTCACCGCTTCAGCAGGAACCGGCTGCGCTGACGCAGGAGGGCGATCCGCCCCTCCTCCTGATCCGCGGGCAGCTGGACGGCATCACGCATGAAACGCGGCATGTGCATAAGGGCCCGACTTACGGCCACTATCGCTTTTCGGTTCAGGGCCGCCAGTTCCTGATGACGGTCGATGAATCACTGGGAAGCTGGCAGCCGTTCCTGGCGCAGAACGACTACGTCGAGATGGCCGTCAATGCCCAACCGGCGCCAGACGAGCCGCACGCGGTGTATGCCCTGCGCAACCTTGAGGACGGGCGCACCTATATGTGTCATCTGCGATTCCGCGCCTTTCCCGGCAGGGACACGCCGGTCGGCGTCGGCATGAACCAGCGCGCGCCGCTGCTCAAGGCCATCGGCGGGTTGATGCTTGCGGTCTGGCTGTTCCTTATTGGCCTGACCTGGCTCATGGATCCCGAGGCGTTGCAGGGCGACTTTCCGGAACTCGCGTTGTTCATCCTGGGCATGTTCCTGCTGGTGTGGCTGTGCTTCGCTCTGCCGCTCCTCTGGCTCGACGTGCGGTGGCGCATGGGCAAGCCGACGCGGCGCCAGCGCATCACCGAACGCATCTATGCGCTGCTCGATCTGGGCACGCCGTTCGCGCCCAAGCGACGCATCGAAGAGGTATGAACGGACGGGGCGTATCCTTGCCGGACGTCTGACTGCCGCTGGAGATCCGCATGACCACCCCCGCCCCGCGCCCCATCGCTGCCACCATCGCCGCCGTCGTGCGCGACGGCCGCGTGCTGCTGGTGCGCCGCGCCAACCCGCCCGATCAGGATCGCTGGGCGTTTCCGGGCGGCAAGATCGACGCGGGCGAACGGCTGGCTGACGCGGCCGCGCGCGAATTACTGGAAGAGACCGGCGTCACTGCCGAGCCGCTGCACGTCTTTGACGCCGTCGACGTCTTCGACCGCGACGACACCGGCGCCCTGCGCCGCCACTTCATCCTGATCGCCGTGCTGTGCCGCTGGGTGTCCGGTGAGCCGGTAGCGGGGGACGATGCCCGCGATGCGCGCTGGGTGTCCCTGGCTGACCTTGATGCCCACGCGCTGGCCACGAGCTTCGGGGTGGCGGAGCTGGCGCACAAGGCGGCAGATCTGATGGCAGCGCGCTAAACGCCCGATACGTTAAGGTGTAGCCCCACACCCCTTGTCTCTTCATTCCTGGAGTACCGAATGACCGGATTGTTCATCGTGGTGGCGGCGCTGGCGTTTCTGATGCTGGCGGCGTATCGAGGTTATAGCGTCATCCTGTGCGCGCCCATCGCAGCCATGGGCGCGGTGCTTCTGACAGACGCTTCAGCGCTGGCGCCCGTGTTCTCGGGCATCTTCATGGAGCGCATGGCCGGTTTTGCCAAGCTCTATTTCCCCGTGTTCCTCTTGGGCGCCGTGTTCGGCAAGCTCATCGAACTGTCGGGCTTTTCACGCGCCATCGTGCAGGCGGTGCTGCGGCTGATCGGCGCCGAGCGCGCCATCGTGGCCATCGTGCTGGTGTGTGCGGTGCTGACGTACGGCGGCGTATCGCTGTTCGTGGTGGTGTTCGCGGTCTACCCGTTTGCCGCCGAGATGTTCCGCCAGGGCGGCATCCCCAAGCGCCTGATGCCCGGCGCGATTGCGCTGGGCGCCTTCACCTTCACCATGACGGCGCTGCCCGGCACGCCGCAGATCCAGAACATCATCCCCACCACGTTCTTCGAGACCACGACCTGGGCCGCGCCCTGGCTCGGTCTCATTGGCGCCGCGTTCACGCTGACCGCCGGCATCGCCTACCTGGAATGGCGCCGCAAGCGCGCGGCAGCGGCTGGCGAGACCTACGGCACGGACCTGCGCAACGAACCCGCGGCGCCCACCGGTGAGCGCAATCATCATCCGTTGATCGCGCTGCTGCCGCTGGTGGTGGTTGGCGTCATGAACTTCCTGCTGACGCGCTGGATCCCGGGCTGGTATCCGGCCGGTTCCGAAGTCGACCTGCCCGGCCTGGCCAAGCCCCTGCCCGTCAACGCCGAGGAACAGGTGGCGCTGTGGGCCGTGATGGGCGCGCTGATCGCAGGCATCGTCACCATCCTGCTGTTCTCGTTCCGCGCCATCAAGTCGCACTTTGCCGAAGGCAGCAAGAGCGCCGTGTCGGGCGCGCTCCTCGCGTCGATGAACACGGCGGCCGAATACGGGTTTGGCGGTGTGATTGCCGCGCTGCCGGGCTTTCTGCTGGTCGCGCAGGCCTTGAAGGCCATTCCCGATCCGCTGGTGGGCGAAGCGGTCGCGGTAACGACGCTGGCCGGCATCACGGGCTCGGCCTCGGGCGGCATGAGCATCGCGCTGGCCGCGATGTCGCAGACCTTCATCGACGGCGCGCTGGCGGCAGGTATCCCGATGGAGGTGCTGCACCGGGTCGCCGCGATGGCGAGCGGCGGCATGGACACGCTGCCGCACAACGGCGCGGTCATCACGCTGCTGGCCGTCACGGGTCTTACGCACCGCCAATCCTACGGCGACATCTTCGCCATCACGCTGATATCGACGCTGTCGGTGTTCCTGGTGATCGGCGTCTTCTACCTGACCGGCATCGTCTGATCGAAGGCGGCGGCGAACACGCCCGCCAGCCACTGCGTGAACACGCGCACCCGCGCCGGCACCTGCCGGTTCTGCGGCGTCAGCACGGAAACCGGCATAGGCGCGGGCGGCGCGTGGGGCAGCACGATCTTCAGGTGCCCCGCCGCCAGTTCGCGCTCCACGCGGTAGCGCGGGACCTGCACCAATCCCAGGCCCGCGAGCGCCGCACTGGTGTAGAGTTCGGCCCCGCTCACGCTGACGACCGCACGCGGGCGCACCTGGACGATGCGCCCGTCCACCCGAAAATCCAGCGGCACGGCGCGGCCCGTCACGCTGGACACGTAATCCACGGCTATGTGATGTTCCAGCGCCTGCACGCTGTCCGGCACGCCGTGGCGCGACAGATAGGCGGGGCTGGCGACCGTCACCTGCGGCATCTGGGCGATCGTCCGCCCCGCCAGCGTCGAGTCCTGCGGCACGCCCGCGCGCAGCACGCAGTCGACGCCTTCGCGCACCAGATCCACCAGCCGGTCGTCTTCGCCCAGATGCAGGGCGATGTCGGGATAGCGTTGCAGGAAATCCGGCAGGCCGGGCATCACGAAGAACCGGGCCAGCGTGCCCTGCGCGTTCACCCGCAACAGCCCCTTGGGCGCCGTGTCCAGGAAAGCGCCGTCGGCCTCCTCCAGGTCGGCCAGGAGCCGCACGCAGCGCTGGTAGTGGGCCTCCCCGTCGTGCGTCAGCCGGACTTGCCGCGTCGTGCGGTCAAGCAGTCGCGCGCCTAACCGGGCCTCCATCCGCTTGATCAGGTTGGTGACCGTGGCGCGCGGGATGCGCAGGTCGTCCGACGCCTTGGTGAAACTGCCTCGTTCGGCAATGCGCACGAACACCTGCATTTCCTGGAAACGATCCATGCCCCTGCCCCGCCTATTGTTAAAGCAAATGAAATTATCTTAGCAAAGCAGGCGTAATTATCTTTGGATCGGAATAGTCGATCATACGTCTCACCCACTCATCCAAGGAGAAAACCCATGAACGCCCAAGCTTCCCAGCGCGTTGCCCTGGTCACCGGCGGATCGCGCGGCATCGGCGCCGCCATCGTGCGCCGCCTGGCAGACGACGGCTTTGCCGTCGCCATCAATTACGCCTCGAGCGCGGCAGAAGCCGACGCCCTGGCCGGCGAAGTCCGCCAAGCCGGCGGACGCGCCTTGGCCGTGCGCGCCGATGTTGCCAAGCCCGATGACGTGCGCGCGATGTTCGATGCCATCCAGGCCGAGTTCGGCCGGATCGACGTGCTGGTCAACAGCGCGGGCGTGCTGCAGGTGCAGCCGCTGGCGGAAACCAGCGACGACCTGTACGACCGGACGTTCGACATCAACACCCGCGGCACCTTCAACACCCTGCGCGAGGCCGCCGCACGTCTGGCCGATGGCGGCAGCATCGTCAACGTGTCCAGCACCACCGTCGCGCTCAACCTGCCCGGCTACTCGGTCTACATCGCCAGCAAGGCCGCCGTCGAAAGCCTGACGCAGGTCTTCGCCAAGGAACTGCGCGGACGCCAGATCAGGGTGAACGCCGTCGCCCCCGGCCCTGTCGCCACCGAGCTGTTCTTCAAGGGCAAGAGCCCCGAATTGATCGAGCACTACGCCAAGATGCCGCCGCTGGAACGCCTGGGCCAACCGGAAGACATCGCGGGCATCGTCTCGTTCCTGGCGGGACCCGACAGTGGGTGGGTGAACGGGCAGATCGTGCGTGCGAATGGTGGCGTGGCCTGAAAATTTCTCGCGCGCGCCAGCGCCCCTTGAACGCGCGCACTCATCCCAACGCACGAGCCCGGCCCTTCGGCCGGGCTTTTCTTTCACGGCGCTGAATGCCGCATATTTGCTGATGTCCTCATCCGAATTACCCATGCGCGCCTCGCCCGATGGGCCGAGGCAATTTCAGCGGTCTTCAAATTTTCAGTTTGCGCGCTCCGGACTTTGATTTACGGAAAAGTCTGGCCAGTTGGACGAGGTTTGCATGAGACGGAGTCCGTAAGCCGTGGTTTAGCCTGACCCGGCAGTACTCCGACTCACCTTGATCGATTGGACGAAAGCAATGAATCAACTCATTCATCCGGACTGCCACCCCTTTACCGCCGCAGGCAATCTGAAGCAGATCTCCGCGTATTACGAGGAAGGTCGCCGTGTCATGTGGATGATGCTGCGCGCGCAACCGCGCCCGTGCTTTAACCATGAACTCATCGACGAGATCATGACCCTGGCGCGCGCCGCCAAGGACTCCGGCCTGCCCATCGACTTCTGGGTCACGGGCTCGCTGGTGCCACAGATCTACAACGTCGGCGGCGACCTGAACTTTTTTGCCGAGGCCATCCGCACCGGCAAGCGCGAGGCGCTGCGGGCCTATGCCCGTGCATGCGTTGATTGCGTGCACGCCGCCACGCGCGGTTTTGACACCGGCGCCATCTCGCTGGCCATGATCGAAGGCACCGCGCTGGGCGGCGGCTTCGAGGCCGCGCTGGCCCACCACTTCGTGCTCGCGCAAAACAATGCGCGCATGGGCTTCCCTGAGATGGCGTTCAACCTTTTCCCCGGCATGGGCGGCTATTCGCTGGTCGCGCGCCGTTCGGGCATGAAGCTGGCCGAGGAACTGATCAGCACCGGCGAATCGCACACGGCCGAGTGGTATCACGGCCGCGGCCTGGTGGACGTGCTGTTCGAGCCGGGCGAGGCCTTCAAGGCCACGCGCACCTTCATCGACGTGATGCGGCCCAAGCTCAATGGCATGCGCGCCATGCTGCGCGCGCGCCAGCGCGTGCTGGCTCTGCCGCGCGCCGAGCTGATGGACATTACCGAGGATTGGGTCGAAGCCGCCTTCTCCATCGATCCGAAGGACCGCGCCTACATGGAGCGGCTGGTGATGGCGCAGAACCGCCGCACGGCGAGCAATTCGGAGGCCACCGAAGTGGCCACCATGCACTGATCCGGCGGCGCGCCGCCGGTTGCGTCATGCAATGAGATGCAGCCGGCGGCGCTGCGCCAGCCAGGCGGTGAGCTCCGCCGCGGGCATGGGCTTGGCGTACAGGTAGCCCTGCTTGGCGTCCACGCCCAGGGTGTCCAGGAAGACGGTTTCTTCCTGGGTTTCCACGCCTTCGGCAATGACCTGGAGCTCGAGCGTGCGCGCCACGGCAACGATGGCGCGCGCGAGCGCCTGCGAGACCGGATTTTCGTTGACGCCCCGCACGAAGCTGGCGTCAAGCTTGATTGCGTCCAGCGGAATCCGCGCCAGCTGCGACAGCGACGAATAACCCGTGCCGAAATCGTCCAGATGCACACGCGCACCCAGTTGCCGGAACTGCTTGATAAGTTCGATGGCGGCGTCTTCATCGTCGATCAGGCAGCTTTCCGTGAGCTCGATGTCGACCAGGCAGGGGTTGAGATTCGCATCGTTGATGGCGCGCATGAATTCGCTGACCACGCCCTTGTCGTCCAGCTGGCGGGCCGACATGTTGATCGCGATGCGCAGGTTCAGGCCCTCGCGCTTCCATGCCGCTGCCTGCCGGGCTGCTTCGCGCATCACCCAGACGCCCAGCGGCGAGATGAGCCCCGATTCCTCGGCGTAGGGAATGAAGGTGTCCGGACCCACCATGCCGCGTTCCGGCGAACGCCAGCGCACCAGCGCTTCCACGCCGTCGACCTCGCCTGTGCGGCCCACCAGCTTGGGCTGGTAGTACAGCATCAGGTGGTTCTCGGCCAGCGCCTTGCGAAGGTTCGTGTCCAGCCACACATAGTCCGCGTTGCGGCGGTCCATGTCGGGCTGGAACACGCGATACGTATGGCGGCCCGCTTCCTTGGCCACGTACATGGCGATATCCGCGCTGCGCACCACGCTGTCCAGGTCGGCGCCGTGATCGGGGTACATCGCGATGCCGATGGAGCAGCTGGTGTAGACCTCGATGAGGCCCTGGCGGAACGGTTCGCGCAGCCGCTCGATGATGCGCTGCGCGGTGGCTTCCAGTTGCCAGGCCTGCGCCTCTTCCTGCAGGACGATGAACTCGTCGCCGCCCAGGCGGGCCAGCGTCTGGCCATCGGACAGGCAGTTCGAGATGGCGACCGACACCGCTTTCAGCAGCCGGTCGCCGAAACCGTGGCCATAGTGGTCGTTGATGCGCTTGAAGTTGTCCAGGTCCAGGAACAACACGCCGCCCCGCCCTTCGCGGCCCGCCGCCAGCGCCGCCTTCAGCCGCGACGTGATCGCGTGGCGGTTGGGCAGGTTGGTCAGCATGTCGGTGTTGGCCAGCACCCGCAGGCGCTCCTGCGCCTGGCGTTCTTCGGTGATGTCGGTGCCCGAGCAGATCAGGTAGACCCGCTTTTCGCCGCTGCCGCTGGTGACGAACTTGTTGCGGAACAGGAAAAGGCGCGGCCCCTTGACGGTGTTGATCGTGCGCTCGACCTCGTACGACTGGCCGCGTTTGTAGAACTCGGCGATATTGCGGCGCGAGGCAATGGCCTCCTCGCGCGTCATGAACATGTCGAAGACGCTGCGGCCCACGATGTCCTGTTCGCGCTTGCCGGTGTATTCCTCGCTGAGCTTGTTGAAGCGCTGCACGCGGCCGTTCTGGTCGACGATCACGATGACCGAATTGGCTTCGGACACTACCGTTTCGGCGAACGACAGACCTTCTACGAGGTCCTTGGCGACGGATTCGGTATCGGTGTGGGCCGATGCGGTGCCGGCCCATTCGTTGGGATTGATCTTGCGGCCAACCAGGTGCAGGTGAAGCAGATCGCCATACAGCATGATGTCGATCCGCACGCTGGACGTGATGCCCGTCAGGCCGCGCACGGCCTCGGCCTGGTCCGGGCGCAAGGCCATGGCGATATTGGTTGCGCCCTTGACTGCGGCGAGTTCAATCGCATCGCTATCGGCGGACAACCGCCAATATGGGCTATGCGTACCGAAATGCGTGTGCAGGATCGACTTTTCGTCCTGGTTCTCAGTCATTGGTATCCCCCCGCCGTCCTAAGGCCCGCGAAACACATTACGGGCTACTGAATTTGGGGTCAACCACCTTGTCGGGCCCCAAAACCGCTTTATTGCGGTTTATTGCATAGCCGTTCGCAGCGTCAGTGCAATTCTCTGAAATACAGCGTCTTTCCCAGCGCAGCGCACAAGGCGGCGGAAGCGATTATTTCGGTTCCTTTCAGAAGCCGCAAAAACGAGAACGCCGGAAATTCGTGGCGAATTTCCGGCGTAGGGAGCAATGAGGCGCGGCGCGCCGTCAGAAGGGACTTACTCGCCCTTCACGCCCGCCTCGTCGATCACCTTGGTCCAGCGTGCGACTTCAGCCGACACACGCGCGCTGGCGTCAGCAGGCGACGTCCACGTCGCAATCGCGCCCTGGTTCAAGAGCGACGCCTTGACCTCGGGCTTGGCCAGGATCTTCTTGAGCTCGGCATTCAGGCGGTCGATGACCGGCGCAGGCGTATTGGCCGGGGCCACGATGCCGAACATCGAGCTGACCTCGAAGTCCTTTAGGCCGGCTTCGGCGGCGGTGGGCACGTCGGGAAGCGCATCGACGCGTTGCGGCGAGGTGACCGCCAGCGCGCGCAGCTTGCCCGCCTTGATGTTGCCCTGCGCGGCAGGCACCGTTTCGATCATGCTGAGCACCTGACCGCCCATCAGGTCGGTCATGGCCGGGCCGCTGCCCTTGTAGGGCACGTGCAGGATGTCCGCGCCGGCGGTGCGCTTGAACATTTCGCCGGCCAGATGCTGGGGCGAGCCGTTACCGGCGGATGCCATGGTCACGTAGCCGGGCTTGGACTTGGCCAGCGCGATGAACTCGGGCAGCGTCTTGGCCGGCACCGACGGGTTCACCACGAACACCAGGGGCACCGTGCCCACGATGGCGACGGGCGCGAAGCTCTTTTCCACGTCGTACGTGACGCGGCCGCGATAGAGCGCGGCGTTGATGGAGTGGCTGGTCAGCGCGCCCATCAGCAGCGTGTAGCCGTCGGGTTGCGCCTTGGCTACCTGGTCCGCGCCGATGTTGCCGGCGGCGCCCGCGCGGTTTTCCACCACCACGGTCTGGCCCAGCGCGCCCGTCAGTTCCTGGGCAAGCACACGGCCGATCACGTCGGTGGCGCCGCCGGGCGGGTAAGGCACGATCATGCGGATCGGCTTGTCGGGATAGGCGTCGGCCGAGAATGCCGGGGCGGAAACGCCGGCGCACAGCGCCAGCAGGGAAAACAGCACGGCGCGGCGCGGCCGCAGACGCAGGTCTGACATGTGGTCTCTCCAGCCGGGATGGGTATAGGAATGAACGGACGCCCGGTTCGTCAACGGCGCCAGTGTAGGGGGCCACCCTTGATTGAAGAATCGGTATTTTTCTATCGACTGATCTTTAAAACAGATCAATTAAGCTACCACCATAAACCGCTTGCAGGCCCGGCGAAGGGCTGGATATGATGTCGCCGCAGGATTATCAATAATATTATCGGGACTGAAAATGACGGACGACACCAAGGGCGGCAAGCCCGGCAAGGGCCCTTTTGACAGCGACAGCGCCACTGCGCGCGGCGTCGCCCGCGGGCTGACCAACTACGGCGACATTGGCTTTTCGCTGTTCCTGCGCAAGGCCTTCATCAAGGGCGCCGGCCTGTCGGACGATGCGCTGGCGCGTCCCATCATCGGTATCGTCAACACCGGCAGCAGCTACAACCCCTGCCACGGCAACGCGCCGCAACTCATCGAGGCCGTCAAGCGCGGCGTCATGCTGGCCGGCGGCCTGCCCATGGACTTCCCCACCATCTCGGTGCACGAGAGCTTCTCGCAGCCCACCAGCATGTACCTGCGCAACCTCATGTCCATGGACACCGAGGAAATGATCCGCGCGCAGCCGATGGACGCCGTCGTGTTGATCGGCGGCTGCGACAAGACCGTGCCCGCACAACTGATGGGCGCCGCCTCGGCCGGCGTGCCCGCCATCCAGCTCGTCACCGGGTCGATGCTGACCGGCTCGCACCGCGGCGAACGCGTGGGCGCCTGCACCGACTGCCGCCGCTACTGGGGCCGCTACCGCGCCGAAGAGATCGACGCCGTCGAGATCGCCGACGTGAACAACCAGCTGGTTGCCAGTGTCGGCACCTGTTCCGTCATGGGCACGGCCAGCACCATGGCCTGCATTACCGAGGCGCTGGGCATGATGGTGTCGGGCGGCGCGTCCGCCCCGGCCGTCACCGCCGACCGCGTCCGCGTGGCCGAACACACCGGCGCCACGGCCGTCGCCATGGCAGCCTCGCGCCTGACCCCGGACCGCATCCTGAACGGCAAGTCCATCGAAAACGCGCTGCGCGTGCTGCTCGCCATCGGCGGGTCGACCAACGGCATCGTCCACCTGACCGCCATCGCCGGCCGCCTGGGCATCGACATCGACCTGGCCGGCCTGGATCGCATCAGCCGCGAGACGCCCGTGCTGGTCGACCTGAAGCCGTCGGGCCAGCACTATATGGAAGACTTCCACGACGCGGGCGGCATGCCCGCGCTGCTGCGCGAGCTGCGCCCGTTCCTGCATCTGGACGTCCTCACCGTGTCCGGCCGCACGCTCGGCGAAGAACTGGACGACGCCCCGCCGCCCTTCAAGCAGGACGTCATCCGCACGGCCGCCGCCCCCATCTATCCGGTAGGCGGCCTGGCCGTGCTGCGCGGCAACCTCGCGCCCGGCGGCGCCATCATCAAGCAATCGGCAGCCAACCCCAAGCTGATGGAGCACGAAGGCCGCGCCGTCGTGTTCGAGGACGCCGAAGACATGGCGCGCCGCATCGACGACGACGCGCTGGATGTGACCGCCGACGACATCCTGGTGCTCAAGCGCATCGGCCCCACCGGCGCGCCCGGCATGCCCGAAGCCGGCTACATGCCCATTCCCAAGAAGCTGGCGCGCGCAGGCGTCAAGGACATGGTCCGGATCTCGGACGGCCGTATGAGCGGCACCGCGGCCGGCACGATCGTGCTGCACGTCACGCCCGAATCCGCCATCGGCGGCCCGCTGGCCTATGTGCAGAACGGTGACCGCATCCGCCTGTCGGTGGCCAGGCGCGAGATCGCGCTGCTTGTCGATGACGCCGAGCTGGCGCGTCGCACGGCCGCCAATCCCATCACGCGCCCCACCGCCGACCGCGGCTACCGCAAGCTGTTCCTGCAGTCCGTGACGCAGGCCGATCAGGGCGTCGACTTCGACTTCCTGCGGGCCGGTGTCACGAACGACACGGTCCCCAAGAAGTAATCCCGACCTTTTGCCATGAACGCCATCACGCCCGCCGCCTTGCAGGAACCCGCCCCCGACGCCGTCCAGGCAGCGGTGGCCACGCTGGAAGAAGACATCGTCTTCGGCCGGCTGCATCCGCGCGAACGCCTGACCGAGGACGAGCTGATGGCGCGATTCGGCATGAAGCGGCACGCGGTGCGCCAGGTGCTGGTCGACCTGGAACTGCTGGGCGTGGTCGAGAAAAAGCGCAACATCGGCGCGGTGGTGCGCGCGTTTTCCGTGCGCGAGGTGATGGAACTGTATGCCTTGCGTGAAGTGCTGGAAGTGCACGCCGCCCGCCAGATGCCGCTGCCCGTGTCCGAAGCGCGGCTGGCCGCGCTGGTGGCGGTGCAACGCGAACACGATGCCGCCGTCGCCGCTGGCGACGCGCGCCGCGTGTTCCGCAGCAACCAGCGCTTTCATCGGGAATTCGTGGGGCTGCTGGACAACGCGGTGCTGGGACAGGCCATCGAGGAATACGCGCGCCGCACCCACCCGATCCGCTTCGGCTCGCTGGTGACGGCCGGGCACCGCGAACGCGCGCGCCAGGAACACTGGACGATGATCCAGGCGCTGCGCGACGGCGACCGCGACGCGCTGATGGCGGTGTGCCGTGATCACCTGATCCCGTCGCGTGATGCCTATCTGGCGTCGCAACAGGCATATGCGCAGACGCAGGGCGCCTATCTGGCGCCTTCCGCGCCGGTCTGACCGCTCGCGTGTAACGGCTCGCCGTCCGAACGCTCACATCCGACCGCCCCGGCTCGCCACTTACGTCTGACGTTTCCGGGCAACGCCCGGCCGTGCGCGCTCGGCAACAATTTGACAAGCCGTGCCTGGAATCGGTAATAATAACAATTACTATTTCCAGAAATTCGCATGTGCAGTTGTCCCGCCTCCCACTGCGAGGCGCCGGCGGCTAGACCAAAAGGTTGGATCTTGAGTACGCCGGGATGCGCCTTCCCCTCTTCCATCGAAACACTTTATAGCGATCATCACTCCTGGCTCAGGGGCTGGTTGCGACGCCGCCTGGGCAACGCAGACCAGGCCGAAGACCTGGCGCACGACACCTTCATCCGCCTCCTGAGCAGCGAACGCATTCCCGCCACGCTCACGGAACCGCGCGCGTTTCTGACCACCGTGGCGCAGCACCTGGTGTCCAACCATTGGCGCCGCGAAAAGCTCGAACGCGCGTACCTGGACGCGCTGGCCCAGGCGCCGCAAGCGGTGCACTGGTCGCCTGAAGACCGGGCCATCGTGCTGGAAACCTTGCTGGAGCTGGACCGCCTGCTGGACGGCCTGCCCGCCCTCGTGCGGCAGGCCTTTCTGTTGTCGCAGCTTGAAGGTCACACCCACGCCCAGGTGGCCGACGCGTTGGGAATCTCGATCCCCACCGTCAAGCGCTACCTCGTCAAGGCCTTGCAGCGCTGCTGCTTTGCCGATCTTTCCTTCACGGGATGAGCCGGCGCATGTCCACCTCGTCCTGGTACGGAAACACGCGCGACGCCGCCACCCTGCCGCCCGCCGTCGCGCAGCGCGCGCTGGAATGGCTGGTGGAACTGCAAGACGAACCCGTCGCGCCGGAAACGGTGCGCGAATGGGCCTCCTGGCGCGCTGCGCACCCGGACCACGAGCGCGCGTGGCTGCGCATTGAATCCGTGCAGGGCACACTGCGGCCGCTGGCCGGACCCGCCAACGCGGCCATCGCGAAGGCAGCGCTGGCCGCACCTGCTTCCGCCCAGCGCCGCCGCGCCTTGAAAACCATGAGCGCGCTGGCCATCGCGAGCGGCGCGGCGTGGGGCGTGGGGCAGATCACGCCGTGGCGCACCTGGACGTCGGACCATCGCACCGCCATCGGCGAACGCCGCAACGTGACGCTGCCGGACGGCACCCGTCTGGTGTTGAACACGGACAGCGCCATCGACGTGCACTACAGCGCCGACCGCCGGCGCGTGACGCTCATCGCGGGCGAGATCCTGATCGCGACGGCCCACGAATCGGGCACGCCGAACCGGCCGTTCTGCGTTGAAACCGCCCACGGCACCGCGCGCGCGCTCGGCACCGAGTACGCCGTACGGCTGCTGGATGGCTCGACGGAAGTCAGCGTCTTCCAGGGCGCGGTCCAGATCCGCCCGTGCGACGATGCCGAGCACGGCTTGACGTTGCAGGCGGGATTGCGCGCCAACTACTCGGCACGTGGCATCGCGCAGCCCGCCACCGCCGAAGAAAACCAGATCGCCTGGAAGGACGGCTTCATCGTGGCCCGCGGCATGCGACTGGCCGACTTCGTCGCCGAGCTGGGACGGTATAGCCGCGACACGATCAGCTGCGCCCCCGCCGTCTCGGACCTGCGGCTGTCCGGCTCGTTTCCTGTCAGCAACGTGGACAAGGTGCTGGCCGCGCTCAGCGCCACCCTGGATATCCGCGTCGAAACCGAGACGCGGCTCTGGCGCGGACGCCGGCTGCACCTCATCGCCGGCCCCGGCCCGGCACGTCCCGCACCGCCGTTACAAAATAGTTGATCCGTTTTGCGATCTGGCGGGTCAAGGCAGGTGAGCACACAGCAACCTCACCTCTCTGAAAGGCCAGTTCATGAATCACGTCCGGGCGCCCAAGCGCCAGTCCTCCCGTTTCCTGCGACGCGCGGCCACGGCGCGCCTGGCGGGCCGCATCGCCACCGCCACGCTGCTCGCGGCGCCCGCGCTGGTCATCCCCACCGCCGCCCACGCACAGGCCGCCGCCACCCGCAGCTTCGACATCCCCGCGGGAACGCTGGAGGACGCGCTGGGCCGCTACGGACGCGAAGCCGGCATCGTGCTGTCGTTCCGGCCCGAAGTGACGGCCGGTCTGCAAAGCAACGGGCTGCGCGGCACCTACGGCGTGCGGGGCGGTCTGGACGCCCTGCTGGCCGGCACCGGCATCCGCGTGC
This sequence comes from Achromobacter sp. ACRQX, assembly GCF_022346505.1. Taxonomy (NCBI): domain Bacteria; kingdom Pseudomonadati; phylum Pseudomonadota; class Betaproteobacteria; order Burkholderiales; family Alcaligenaceae; genus Achromobacter; species Achromobacter sp. ACRQX. The sequence continues at coordinate 5,591 of NZ_JAKRML010000015.1, read as the reverse complement.
TGCCGCAGTCGAACGGCAGCTACGTCCTGGACCGCCCCGCCAACGCGGGCATCGCCACCACGAACCTGCCCGCCGTGACGGTCACCGCTTCCGCCGCCGACCCCAACCTGCCCGCACCCTTCGCGGGCGGTCAGGTGGCGCGCGGGGGCGGCCTGGGCGTGCTGGGCACGGGCGACGTCATGGACGTGCCGTTCAGCACCACCAACTACACCGCGCAGATGATCGAGAACCAGCAGGCGCGCACGCTGGCCGACATCGTCATCAGCGAATCCTCGGTGCGCACCACCACCTCCAGCGGCGGCTTTTCCGACGAGTTCCAGATCCGCGGCTACTCCGTGGCTGCCGGCGACGTCGGCCTGAACGGCCTTTACGGCCTGGCATCCGCCAGCCGCATGCCCGCCGCCATGATGGAGCGCGTCGAAGTCCTGAAAGGCCCCGGCACGCTGATGAACGGCATCGGCCCCAACGGCAGCATCGGCGGCGGCATCAACATCGTCACCAAGCGCGCCGGCGACGAGCCCCTGACTCGCCTGACCACCACCTACCAAAGCAAATCGCAACTGGGCGGCCAGCTCGACATGGGCCGGCGCTTTGGCGACAACAACGAATGGGGCATCCGCGTCAACGGCGTCTACAGCAACGGCGACACCAACATCGACGACGGCAGGCAGGAACAAGGTGTGGGCGCGCTGGCGCTGGACTACCGCGGCACCAAACTGCGCTGGTCGCTGGATGCCTACACCCAGCACGAGAACATCGACAACTTCCGTCCGCAGATCGGCTTTCAGTCGAATGTGACGTCGCTGCCCTCGCCGCCCTCGGGCCACCGCAATTTCTACCCCGGCACCGAGCTCACGCTGAACGATTCGACCGTGGCCACCCGCCTCGAGTACGACATCAATGACCACCTGATGGTCTACGGCGCCACCGGCTACCGCTACGGCACCGCCGAGCAGACCTTCCCGTCGGGGCCGGCGGACGCGCAGGGCAATTTCACGGTGTCCAACGCCTATTACGATTCGTACTCGCGCACATGGACGGGCGACATCGGCCTGCGCGCCCGCTTCGACACCTGGGGCATCGGCCACACCGTGAACCTGTCGGCCACGCGCCTGGACCAGGAGTCCGGCAACGCCTACGTCACCTCCTCCGGTCCTGGCGTGCCGTCCAGCATCTTCCGCCCCGCCCCGCTACCGCCCGTCACCGCCGACCGCGGCGCGCCGCAAAAGGCATCGAAGACCGAGCTGACCAGCTACACGCTGACCGACACCCTGTCCTTCGCCGGCGACACCCTGCTGATCACCGGCGGCATGCGCAACCAGCGCGTCGTGCTCGACAACTACTCGACCGCCACTGGCGCGCGCACCGGGTCGTACGACGAAAGCGCGATCTCGCCGGTCGCGGGCATCGTGTTCAAGCCGATCTCCAACGTCTCGCTGTACGGCAACTTCACGTCCGGCCTGACGCGCGGCGGCATCGCGCCCGCCACCGCCGCCAACGCCGGCCAGGTCTTCGCACCGTACAAGTCCAAGCAGTATGAAGCGGGCGTCAAGGTCGACTGGGGCAAGATCATCACCAGCGCCTCGGTGTTCCAGATCACGCGCCCGAACTCGATGACCGATCCCGACACGCGCATCTACAGCTTCGACGGCGAACAGCGCAACCGCGGCCTGGAACTGGCCGCCTTCGGCGAAGCCATGCCGGGCTTGCGCATGATGGCCAGCGCCACGTTCTACGACGCCACGCTCAAGCAGACCGCAGGCGGCGTGAACGACGGCAACGACGCCAACGGCGTGCCGAAGAACACCTTCAACCTGGGGGTGGACTGGGACACGCCGTGGGTCCGCGGCCTGAGCCTGAACGCCCGCGTGATCCACACGTCGTCCATGTACTTCAACGCGGCCAACACGCTGACCCTGCCCTCGTGGACGCGCTACGACATCGGCGCGCGCTACAACACCGAGATCCTGGGCCGCTCCGTGGTGTTCCGCGCGAACATCGAGAACCTGTTCAACAAGGACTTCTGGCTGGCCAGCGGCTCGTACGCGACGGTTGCTGCGCCGCGTACGTTCTTGTTGTCGGCGCAGATTGACTTTTGATCCAACGGGGGTGCCGCGGTTCACGGCCGACGCCGCGAATCGCCTTCATGCCGCAGAGCCGGCCTCAGCCTTGAGGCCGGCTTTTTTATTGCCGCGGCTGCGCCACGTATTCCCTCAACGTCTGCACCAGCGCCACCGCAGCGGGCGACAAGCTGCGGTGGCGGGCCGTCACCAACCCAATCGAGCGCTCGGCCACCGGCGCTGTCAGCCGCCGCTGCACGATGCCGGTCTGCGCCACCGCGCCTGCGGCGATCTCCGGCAACGCCGCGACGCCAAACCCGCATTCGACCATTGCCACGATAGTCGTAAGGTGCTCGGCCTCGAACGCGGGTGCGAAGCGAATGCGGTTCTGCAGAAAGGCCCATTCCGTGTATTGGCGCACGCTGCTTGGATGCACCATGGACACATGTTCCGCCCCAGCCGTATCGGCCCAGCGCAGCGGCCCTTTGGCCCGCGCCAGCGGATGTGCCTCCGGAATCAGCAAGATGAAGCTGTCGGACATCAGCGGCACGTAGTGCAGGTCGGCGTGCTGCGGGTCGGCGGCGGTCAGCGCGAAGTCGACCTCGCCCGCACGCACCAGGTCGAACGCCGGGCCAGATAGCGTGTCGCGGACCTTCAGCGCGACGTGCGGGTGCGCCTGGCGGTAGGCCATCAGCACGCGCGGCAGCAGCCGCGCCGCCAGCGACGGCAGCGCCGCCACGGACACCTGCCCCTGTTCCGCGCTGGAGATGCTGCCGACCGCGGCGATGGCATCGCGGAATGCCGCCTGCAGGGTCGCGGCCTGTTGCAGGAAGACCTCGCCCGCCGCCGTCAGCCGAACCGTGCGCGTGGTGCGGTCGAACAGGCGCACGCCGAGCGCGTCCTCGATGCGCTGGATCTGGGTGGACAGCGCGGATTGCGACAGATGCAGCTGCCCCGCGGCCTGGCGGAAGTTGAGCGTTCGGCCCAGCACCAGCGTGGTGTCGATGTCCCGCATCGACAGGTTGATCTGCATGTTTTGTCCCCGGCCTATTGATCTGATTGACCGATCATTCTATTCAAAAATTCTGATTCATCAATCAACCGCCCTTCTCTACACTCGCGCCAAAGCGTGATTTCAGAATCAGGAGAACAGCATGCAGAAAGACAGGAACGCGCTGCCCAATCCGGGCGCGGCGCATGCGGTAGTGGTGGGCGGCGGCACGATGGGTGCGGATGTCGCCGTCGTGTTGACGCGCGCGGCGTGCCGCACGACGGTGATCGAATCGAATGCCGAGCGCGCGGCCGGTCTGCCGGCGCGCGTGGCGGAAAACCTGAAGACCATCGGGCGCGAGTCAAACGCCGCGCTGCTGGCCACCGCGCCGTCGCTGGACGAGGTGGACTGGTCCACGGTGGATCTGGTGATCGAGTGCATTCCCGAGCGCCTGGACATCAAGCAGGCGCTCTTTGCGGACTTGGCGCGGCGCACGCGGCCCGAGGCCATCCTGGCCAGCAACAGTTCCAGCTTCCCGATCAGCGCGATCAGCCAGGGGCTGGACACGCGCGGCCGCATGCTGGGCCTGCACTTCTTCATGCCGGCGCACCTCGTGCCGCTCGTGGAAGTGGTACTGGGCGAAGCCAGCGACGAGGCCTGCGCGGATTCGCTGATCGACTTCATGCGGCGCTGCGGCAGCGTGCCGGTCAAGGTGAAGCAGGATCTGCCGGGCTTTCTGGCGAACCGCCTGCAGCACGCGCTGTCGCGCGAAGCCTTCGACCTTATCGACCGCGGCATCGCGTCGCCCGAGGACGTGGACGCCGCCGTGCGGTTTGGATTTGGGTTCCGGTTCCTGGCGGCGGGTCCCGTGATGCAGCGCGATCACGCGGGCATCGACGTGCACGCGGCGGCCGGCGCGACGATGTATCCGACATTCTGCAACGCCGACCATCCGGCGCGCTGCCTGACCGAACGCGCCGCCGACGGCCGGCATGGCATGAAGGCAGGCGAAGGTTTTTATGCCTGGACGCCCGAGACCATTGCCGCAGAGCGCGCCCGCTACGACCGGCTGCTGCGCGCCGGCCTGGACCTGATCGCTCCCGAACTGCCGGAGATCAAGCCTTGAACGCGCCTGCAACCCGCTCCGTGCCTGCTTGCGCACCCGCTACCATGTCCACCTCTGCGTCAACCACCGCTCCGGCCCTCCCCCGCGCCGCATTGGCCGACTCGCCCGTCATCATCACCGTCGCGCCCAACGGCGCGTACAAGAAGGCTGCCGACCACCCCGCCGTGCCGCTGACCGCAGACGCGCTGGCCGCCGAGGCCCGCGCATGCCTGGACGCCGGCGCCGCGATGATGCACATGCACGTCCGAAAGCCCGACGGCAGCCATCTGCTGGATGCGCAGGCCTATCGCGACGCGCTCGCGGCGGTGCAGCGCGCCGTCGGCGACGAACTACTGGTGCAGGTGACGAGCGAGGCGGCGGGCGTCTATCAGGCCGCCGAGCAGATTGCGATGGTGCGCGAATTGCAGCCCGAAGCCGTCTCCATCGGCCTGCGCGAAATCGCCGTGCCCGGCATTCCGGAAGCGGAGCTGGCCGCCTTCCTGGCGTGGCTGGCCGACCGACGCGTCATGACGCAGATCATCCTGTACGACGACGCCGACGTGCGCCGCTGGCTGTCGCTGCGCGCGCGCGGCCTGGTGCCGCCGGGCGCATGGTCGGTGCTGTTCGTGCTGGGCCGCTACAGCGCGGGACAGACGTCGTCGGCTTACGACCTGCTGCCGTTCCTGGCCGCTTACGACCATTCGTTGCCCTGGGCGATCTGCGCCTTCGGCCCCGAGGAAAACGCCTGCGTTACGACCGCGGCGGCCTTTGGCGGCCATATGCGAGTCGGGTTTGAAAACAATCTGAAGCTGCGCGACGGGTCGGTGGCGCCGGACAACGCGGCGCTGGTCGCACAGGCCGCGCAAGGCGCGCGGGCGCTGGGCCGGCCGCTGGCGACGGCGGCGGACGCGCGGCGTATCTACGGCGCGATCGGTTGATGCGCTAACGATTGACGCGGTGCAAGCAAATCGCAGCCGGTTAATCCGCAACCGGTTATTCCGGCTGCCGGTCAACTGGCTGCGGATTTAACCGTTGTCAGCTTATCCGCACAGTCGACTGGGGCCGCCGGATACCCCGCTTTCGATCGCCCCCTGCCGGTGAACGCACGCGCCCCCTTTCCCCCGCTCTGTAATCTCTCCGACATTATTTCGCTGTGTTGCAACATTGACGCCGCGCAAGCGCATCTGCTACAAACTTTCGCATCTGTACGTTTAACGCAATACCCCCACAAGTTTCTGCTGCGAGGTGGTGTGTGCAAGACGAATCCGATGGCTACACAAAAGCCCAGGAACTGCGAAGTTTCCTATTCCTGACGGCAGTCATGGCCCCGGTGTTGGCAGTGATCATCGTGGCCGGGTACGGTTTTGCGGTCTGGATCTACCAGATGTTCGCAGGCCCCCCGGGAAGCTGATGCAAAGCCTCCGCCCCCCCATTC
>NZ_JAKRML010000014.1:0-143236 GCF_022346505.1 Achromobacter sp. ACRQX | reverse complement strand
AGAGACAGCCCGAGCCCGAACCGCAGGTTCAGGCCAAGACCGAGGAAGTCGATCCCGAGATCGCCATCCAGGAAGCCAAGAAAAAGCGCGAGCAGGAAGAGAAAGCGCGCGAAGCCGCCGAGGCCGCCAAGGAAAAGGCGCGTCTCGAGGAAGAGCGCAAGCAGGCCGAACTGAAGGAAAAGAAGCGCCTGGAACAGGAACGCCAGGCCGCCGAAAAGGCGGCTGCCGAAAAGGCCGCGGCTGAAAAGGCTGCCGCCCAGAAGGCGGCTGCGGAGAAAGCCGCCGCCGAGAAGGCCGCCGCTGAAAAGGCCGCAGCCGAGAAGGCCGCTGCTGAAAAGGCGACTGCCGAGAAGAAGGCCAAGGAAGAAGCCGCCAAGAAGGCGGCTGCTGAAAAGGCTGCCGCGGAAAAGGCCGCTGCCGAAAAGGCTGCGGCTGAGAAAGCAGCGGCCGAAAAGGCGGCTGCCGAGAAGGCTGCCGCCGCCAAAAAGGCCGCCGCCGACAAGGCGCTGAAAGACGCGTTCCGCAACGACGCCCTGGGCGCCGCCGGCATTCCGGGCGGCACCGCCGACCGCAATCAGGCGGGCGGCGGACGCGACAGCGGCTACGGCGCCAAGGTCCGCGCCTGCGTGCAACCCGGGGTGGCGTATCCGCCCCCGCCCCGCAGCGGCTCGGGAAATCCGACCGCCCAATACCGGGTACAGTTAGGTTCTGACGGGAAGGTGAATGGCGTTACGTTGACCAGTTCTTCTGGCAACTCCGGCTTCGACCGCGCGGTCGAGACGGGCATCCGCCGTTGCAACCCGTTCCCGAAGCCCTCGACGGGCCGCTACGAACCCATTATTGACGTTGTCTACAGAATGTATGACTGACAGGAGATTGACGAACATGACTCCCGCTTATAGTCGACGAGTACCCACTCTCGCGCTCTGGAGAGCGTATGGAATCGGACTGCTGATGGTGGCGCTTGCCTGCCTGATGGCCATGAAGCCCGCCCACGCACAATTGCGTGTCGATATCTCCGGCACCGGCGCCACGCAATACCCCGTGGCCATCGCCGACTTCGCCGTTGACGATACCCACGGCCGCGCGCTGGCCGAAGTCATCCGCGCCGACCTTACCCGCACCGGCCAGTTCCGCCTGATCAACGCGGCCGGCTCCGGCCTGAACGTCGACTCCCCGATCGCCCACGACGACTGGCGCGGCAAGGGCGCCGACTTCATCGCCTACGGCAGCATTACCCGCGGCGCCGATGGCCGCTACGACGTGCGCTACCGCCTGGCCGACACGGTCAAGAAGTCGCAGCTGGACGGCGTGGCCTTCTCGGGCACCGAGCAGGAACTGCGCCGTGTGGCCCACCAGATCGCCGACCGTATCTACGAAAAGATCACCGGCGTTCGCGGCGTGTTCTCGACCCGTATCGCTTACGTGCTGAAGAAGGGTTCCACCTACGAACTGCAGGTGGCTGACGCCGACGGCCAGAATCCGCAGGTTGCCCTGCGCTCGCGCGAGCCGATCATTTCGCCGTCCTGGTCGCCCGATGGCGCCAAGCTCGCCTACGTGAGCTTCGAGTCCGGCAAACCCGTCGTCTACGTGCACACGCTGGCCACCAGCGCCCGCGCACCGGTCGCCAACTTCAAGGGCAACAACAGCGCCCCCGGTTGGTCGCCTGATGGCAGCAAGCTGGCTGTCGCCTTGACGCGTGACGGTTTGTCGCAAATTTACGTCGTTAATGCGGCCGATGGCTCGAATCCGAGCCGAGTTACGCGTTCTCCCGGGATTGACACCGAGCCGAGCTTTACGCCCGACGGCGCTTCCATTATCTTTACGAGTGACCGCAGCGGCGGGCCGCAAATCTATCAGACCGGCTCGACAGGCGGCGAAGCACGCCGTCTCACGTTTAATGGTGGTTACAACATCTCACCCCGAATTTCCCCCGATGGATCGACGCTGCTGTACGTTGCAAGACGAGACGGCGCGTTTCGAATCGCATCTCTGAACTTGTCCACTGGTGCCGAAGCCTTGCTGACTGATGGTCGTGACGATCAGTCGCCCAGCTTTGCGCCCAACGGAATGCAAGTGCTCTACGCCGCCATCCAGAATGGCCGTAGCGTGCTGGCAGGTGTGTCAAGCGATGGACGCGTGCGACAAACGCTTTCGGTACTGAACGGGGAAATACGTGAACCGACTTGGGGCCCATTCATTACCCGATAACACGTGTGACTCTCTTTGCAAAGGAACTATCATGAAGTCGCGCATTGCCAAAAGCCTAACCATCGCCGCTCTGGCTGCCGCCCTGGCAGCTTGCAGCTCCGTCCCTCTCGACGATAAAGCGGGTCAGGGTGGAGGCGCTGGCCAAGGATCTTCGGCCTCTGGCCAAATCCTTGATCCTTTCAACCCCCAAAGCATCCTGGCGCAACAGCGCTCGGTGTACTTTGATTTCGACAGCTACACCGTGTCGGACCAATACCGTGGCCTGGTCGAAACCCATGCCAAGTATCTGGCTTCGCACCAACAGCAAAAGATCAAGATCGAAGGCAACACCGACGAACGCGGCGGTGCTGAGTACAACCTGGCCCTCGGCCAGCGTCGTGCCGACGCCGTGCGTCGCATGATGACCCTGCTGGGCGTCAGCGACAACCAGATCGAAACCATCAGCTTCGGCAAGGAAAAGCCGCGCTCGACGGGTACGACTGAAGCCGACTTTGCTGAAAACCGCCGCGCCGATATCAACTATCTGCGCTAAGATTTTCGCTTAGTCTGGAGCCCTACCTCGCGTCGGGACGGCCAGCCGGCCGTCCCGACGTTTGTTTTTATACCCGGGAATATTCATGCGCGATTACGTTCTGTCCCTGCGTCCCCTGATTGTGGCCACTGGCCTGGCGCTTGCCGCCCTCACGGCCCCCGCTCACGCTTTTTCCGACGATGAAGCCCGCAAGGCCATCCTGGATTTGCGCCAGCAGGTGCAGCAGCAGAACGAGCAAAGCCAACGCGCCAAGCTGCAACTGGCCGACCAGATCCAGTCGTTGCAGCAGGAAATCGCCCAACTGCGCGACCAGCTTGAACTGGTATCGCGCCAGCAACCGAGCGCCAAGCCGGGCACCGCCCCGGGCAGCGCCAATCCCCCGGGCGCCTCCGCCGGCGATCCCCAGGAACAGACCGCCTATGACGGCGCGATGGATCTGTTCCGCAAGGGCCAATACAAGGAAGCGGCCGAATCGCTGGCCGCCTTCACCGCGCTTTATCCCAACAGCCAGCTCGCGCCCAGCGCCCAGTTCTACCAGGGCAGCAGCCGCTATGCGCTGAAGGACTTCAAGGGCACCATCGAGCAACTGAACGCCATGGTCCAGAAGTCGCCGGATAACGCCCGTGCGCCCGACGCGCTGCTGATCATCGCCGGCAGCCAGATCGAACTGAACAACCGCGCCGGCGCCAAGACCACCTTGCAGCGCATTGTTCGCGACTACCCGACCACGCCGGCCGCCACCACGGCCAAGAGCCGGCTGCAACTGCTGCAGTAATGCGGCACGCCGCAAGCGCGGCAGGCGCTTACCGCCACATTCTTCGCCGCCGGGCGGGGCTCATCGCCCTGCTGCTGGCGGCGATTCTGTTTGCGCTGCTGATCGACTTCACCGTGGGCCCGTCCGGCCTGCCCTGGCGCGCGCTCTGGCAGACGCTGGCCGCGCCCGGCGACGCCGACCCGACCTATCGCGTGATCGTCTGGGACATCCGCCTGCCGTCCGCGCTGATGGCCGCGCTGGTGGGCATGGCGCTCGGCTTGGCCGGCGCCGAGATGCAGACCATTCTGAACAACCCGCTCGCCAGCCCGTTCACCCTGGGCGTGTCGTCGGCGGCCGCCTTTGGGGCGTCGCTGGCGATCGTGCTTCAGTTCGGATTGCCCGGCATTCCGGCCGGCTGGCTGATCGCCGCCAACGCTTTCCTGTTTGCCCTGCTGGCCGCGCTGCTGCTCGATGCCGTGGCCCGTTGGGGCGGCATCAACACCTCTGGCGTCGTGCTGTTCGGCATCGCCATGGTGTTCACCTTCAATGCGCTGGTGTCGCTGGTGCAGTTCACGGCCAGCGCCGAAGCCTTGCAGAACCTGGTGTTCTGGACGATGGGCAGTCTGGCGCGTTCAAGCTGGACGACTGTGGGCGTGCTGGCGCTGGCGTTTGCGGTGGCGCTGCCGCTGGCCATGCGGCAATCGTGGAAGCTGACCGCGTTGCGGCTGGGCGAGGATCGCGCCGCGAGCTTCGGTGTGGACGTGCGCCGCGTGCGCGTGTCGGCGTTGGCGCGCGTGAGCCTGCTGTCCGCGCTGGCCGTGGCATTCGTGGGAACCATCGGTTTCATCGGGCTGGTCGCGCCGCACATTGCGCGGCGGCTGTTCGGCGAAGACCACCGCTTTTATCTGCCGGGCAGCGCGCTGGTGGGCGCCGTGATCCTGTCGATGGCGTCCATTGCGTCCAAGAATCTGATGCCCGGCGTGGTGGTGCCCGTGGGGATCGTGACCGCGTTGGTCGGCATCCCCTTCTTCGTGTCCGTCGTGCTGCGCCGCCAATTGCCATGACAACACCGGCACACACGACCCAATCTTCCGGACTGACGGTGCAAGCGCTGACGGTGGGCTACGGGCGCGAAGACGTCCTGCACGACCTGTCGATCCCCCCGCTGGCGGCGGGCAAGGTGACGGCGCTGCTGGGACCCAACGGCAGCGGCAAGTCGACGTTGCTCAAGGCTCTGGCGGGTCTGGTGCGGCCCCGGACGGGCAACGCGGCGCTGGACGGGCTGGACCTGACCCGGCTGGACCACGGCGAGCGCGCGCGCCACGTGGTGTATCTGCCGCAGAGCCTGCCCGCGGCGGTTCACCTGCGCGTGTTCGAATCGGTACTGGTCGCGGCGCGCGCCAGCGACGCCGCGGCGGGGCCCGTTGATCTGCAGGCCATCGACCAACTGCTGGCGCGGCTGGGTATTGCACATCTGGCGTTGCACTATCTGGACGCCCTTTCCGGCGGACAAAAGCAACTGGTGGGCCTGGCGCAGGCGTTGATCCGCCATCCGCGCGTGCTGCTGCTGGACGAGCCGCTATCGGCCCTCGATTTGAACTATCAGTTCCACGTCATGCGGCTGCTGCGGCAAGAAACGCGAGAGCATGGCCTGATCAGCCTGATCGTCTTGCACGACTTGAACGTGGCCCTGCAGCACGCGGATCAGGCAGTGATGATTCACGAGGGGCGTCTGCACGCCGCGGGAGCGCCGGCGGACGTCATCACGCCGGATTCGCTGGCCGCCGTTTATGGGGTGCATGGGCGGGTGGAATCGTGCTCGCAGGGGCGGCGGCAGGTGCTGATCGACGGGCTTCAGGCGCACCCCGGCTGACCGGGGCGGGCCGCAGCGCAGTGCCGCAGCGCAGGCCGGGGTCTCCGGCCCTGTGCTCGAATCCGAATCCCAGACCCAAAGATCAAACCGGGGCCTTCAGGCTCGCAGCGCCACGTCCGCAACCGGCGCGCCGGTCATGTCCGCCAGCTGGGCCGGCGTCAGGTTGAACACGGTGTGCGGGTGGCCGGCGGCGGCCCACAGGCTTTCGTAATTGAAGAGATCCGCGTCCAGCAGCATCACGGGCTTGACCGCGTGGCCGATCGGGCAGACGCCGCCGATGGCGTAGCCGGTCATGTCGCGCACAAAACGCGCATCGGCCTTGGCCAGCGGGCCGACCTGCGCCGCGACCTTGGCTTCGTCCACGCGATTGGCGCCGCTGGCGATGACGAGCACCGGTGCGTCGTCGGTGGCGCGGCGAAAGATGATGGACTTGGCGATCTGGGCGACTTCGCAGCCCAGGCCCGCAGCCGCTTCCGCCGAGGTCTTGCCCGACTGGGGCAGCACCACCACGGGTTTGTCGTGCCCCATGTCCACCAGCAGGCGCGCAACGCGCTGGGCGGATTCCGGCAAGGCGGCGATGGATTCTGGCGACATCGTTGAAAACTCCGTTCAAGAAACAGGCGCGCGGGCGGACTCCCGCCGGCGCGCCGCAGACGAGTGTATCAGCGTCCGGCACGCCCGCTGCGACGCGATGCCGGGCTAGAATGCGTGCCTGGCTTCACCTCCCGATCCACATGCGTTCCGAACCCGTTCTGCCCCTGCAAACCGCGTCCATCGGCGGTTACGCCATGTCCTACACCGAGTACGGCAGCGGCACGCCGCTGGTGCTGGTGCATGGCTCGCTGTCCGACGCCCGCTACTGGAAGTCGCAAATGGCGCCGCTGGGGCGTTCTTTCCGGGTGCTGGCCGTGTGCCTGCGCCGGTATTGGCCGGAGACCTGGGACGGCGAAGGCGGTGGATTTTCGGTCGAGCAGCATGCCAGCGACGTGCTGGAATTCATCGACACGGTGGCCGGCGGCCCGGCCCATCTGGTAGGCCATTCGCGCGGCGGGCGCGTCGCGCTGGAAGCCGCCCTGCGCCAGCCCGACTCGCTGCGCAGTCTTACTCTTGCGGACCCCGGCCTGTCGCTGCCGGGCTGCAAGGATGAACGCGGCGGCTTTCGCCAGCGCGCCCTGACGCTCATCCGGCAGGGCGACGTCGAAGAAGGGCTGGCCCTGTTCGTGGACACCGTGACCGGACCCGACACGTGGCAGCGCATGGTGCCGTGGTTCAAGGAGATGGTGCGCGACAACGTGGGCACGCTTTTCGCGCAAGTGGACGAGCAGCCCGACGCCTTGACGCCCGCGCAGATCGGCAGCCTGACCATGCCGGTGCTGCTGATCGGCGGCGCGCTCAGTCCGGCGCCCTATCCGGCCGTGCTGGATGCGCTGGCGCAGTGGCTGCCGCAAGCCCAGCGCCTGGATATCGTGGGCTCATCGCACGGCATGAACCTGGGCAATCCGCGCGCCTTCAATGGCGCCATTCAGGAATTCCTCGGCGGATAACGGACGCACCCTTCAGGGTTCGACCGACGGCGTGTGCTTCAGGCGGCGCAGCACAAAGGTGGAGCGGCTGTGCCGCACACCGCGCAGCTTGTACAGGCGCTTGCGCAGGAATTCCTCGTAGCCCTCCGTGCCCGCCACGGCGACCTTGATGAGGTAGTCGTATTCGCCCGTCACCAGGAACGCCTCGACCACTTCGGGCAGGCGGCTGATCTCTTCGCCAAAGCGCGCCAGCGTGTCGTCGTCGTGGTGCTCCAGCGTGACTTCGATCATTACCGTGTCCGGCAGCCCGAGCGCCTTCTGGTTCAGCAAGGCCGCATAGCCTTCGATCACGCCCGCCTCTTCCAAAGCCTTGACCCGGTTCCAGCACGGCGTCGGCGACAGGCCGACCATGTCGGCCAGCTTCAGATTGGTCAGCCGACCGTCCACGCGCAGCGCGCGGAGGATCTTGCGGTCGGTTTCATCGAGTTTGGGCAATGTGGGCATCGTGGGCGATATGTGAAGACAGAATCCCTGCGAAGGCGGATTTTACAGAAAGAAGATTCTTCAGATTGCCGCAAACAGGCGGGAATCAGGAAACCTATTTTGCGCGTGGGCACGTAGACTTTCCCCAAGGCGCGCACCTATCCCGCACGCCCCGATTCGGCGCTTTCGCTGTGGCACAACCCGGCGGGTGCGCCGGCGGTTCCCACGCAGCAAGCCCGCGCGCCGATCCGCGCGGCCGGAAATCATGCCCAACACAGCAGCACCCGCAAAACCCGGTCTCGGCCTGTCCGGCGCCGTCATGCTCTTCAGCGCTCCGGCGCTATTCGCTTCAAACATGGTCGCGGCCCGCTGGGCCCACGACGCCAACCTTCCCCCCGTTTTCCTCGCGTTCGGCCGCTGGCTGATTGCCCTTCTGATCCTCTTGCCGTTCGCCCTCCCCGCGCTGCGCACGCATCGCCGGGCGCTGTGGCGCGGCTTGCCGGCGCTGTTGCCCTTGGCAGTGCTGGGCATGGGCGTGGCGGTGGCGCCGCAGTACATCGGCGCGCAGACCACCAGCGCCACCAATATCGCGCTGATCTTTTCGTGCAGCCCGCTGCTGGTGACGCTGCTGGAAGCCGTGATCTGGCGCAAGCCGCTATCCGCGCCGCGCGCGGCCGGCCTTGCGCTGGCGCTGGGCGGTGTGCTGGTGGTGCTGACACGCGGTGACGCCAATGTGCTGGCCCGGTTGGCGTTCGGACAAGGCGACTTGTGGGTGCTGCTGGCGGCCACCGGGTGGGCGTTCTACACGGTGCTGCAAAAGCGTCTGACCCTGCCGGCGGTGCCCGACAGCGCGCGGCTGGCGACCATGATGCTGGGTGGCGCGCTGGCGCTGGCGCCGTTCGCGGGCATTGAAGCGGCCGCCGGCATGGCGCCTGCCTGGACGGACCCGCGCCTGGCGGCGGTGCTGCTGTTTCTGGCAGTGGTGCCTAGCCTGGGAGCCTATTACGTGTACGGCCGGCTAATCAGCGTGGCCGGCCCCGCGACCGCGGGCCTGTCGATGTTTCTGGTGCCGGTCTACGCCGCGCTGCTGGCATGGCCGCTGCTGGGCGAGGCGCCGCAGCTCTTTCATGCATACGGCTTTGCGATGATCCTGCTGGGCGTGAAGCTGGCCGCGTCGCGGCTGCGCCCGGCGACGGCCGCGGCCGCCGCCTGAAACGCTGTTGCCTGAAACGCTGCGGCCGGAAAACCAGCCGCAGGGAAATCAGCGGCCCGCGCCCTGCGCCGCCATGATTTCCTGCGCCACCTGACGCGGCGCTTCGGCGTAGTGCTTGAACTCCATCGTGTACGTCGCGCGGCCCTGCGTCAGCGACCGCAGCGACGTCGAATAGCCGAACATCTCGGCCAGCGGCACTTCGGCGCGTACGACCTTGCCGCCGCCGCCCGCGATGTCTTCCATGCCCTGCACCATGCCCCGGCGCGACGACAGGTCACCCATGACATTGCCGGTGAAGTCCTCGGGCGTCTCGACCTCGACCTGCATCATGGGTTCCAGCAGCACCGGATCGGCGCGCCGCATGCCTTCCTTGAATGCCATCGAACCGGCCATCTTGAACGCGTTTTCGTTCGAGTCGACGTCGTGGTACGAGCCGAAGAACAGCGTCGCCTTCACGTCCACAACCGGGTACCCCGCCAGCACGCCGGCGTTGAGCGCTTCGCGGATGCCCTTGTCCACTGCCGGAATGAACTCGCGCGGCACGACGCCGCCCTTGATGGCGTCGACGAACTCGTAGCCCTTGCCCGCTTCCTGCGGTTCAAGCTTGAGCACTACGTGGCCATATTGCCCGCGGCCGCCCGATTGCTTGACGAATTTGCCCTCGACCTCGTTGCAGGCCTTGCGGATGGTCTCGCGGTACGCCACCTGCGGCTTGCCCACCGTGGCTTCCACGTTGAATTCACGCTTCATACGGTCGACCAGGATCTCCAGGTGCAGCTCGCCCATGCCGGAGATGATGGTCTGCCCGGACTCTTCGTCGGTGCGCACGCGGAACGACGGGTCTTCCTGCGCCAGGCGGCCCAGCGCGATGCCCATCTTTTCCTGGTCGGCCTTGGTCTTGGGTTCCACGGCCTGCGAGATGACGGGCTCGGGAAAGACCATGCGTTCAAGGATGATGATGTGCGACGGATCGGTCAGCGTGTCGCCGGTGGTGACGTCCTTGATGCCCACGGCCGCGGCGATGTCGCCCGCGTAGACTTCGGTGATTTCGCGGCGCTCGTTGGCATGCATCTGCAGGATGCGGCCCAGGCGTTCCTTCTTTTCCTTGATCGGGTTGTAGACCGAGTCGCCGGATTTCACCACGCCGGAATACACGCGGAAGAACACGAGCTGCCCCACGAACGGATCGGTCATGATCTTGAAGGCGAGCGCGGAGAACGGCTCGTTGTCGGTCGGGTGGCGCTCGATTTCGTTGTCGCGCTGGTCGTGGCCCTTGATGGCGGGCACGTCCACCGGCGACGGCATGTAGTCGATGACTGCATCCAGCATCGCCTGCACGCCCTTGTTCTTGAACGCGCTGCCGCACAGCATCGGCACGATCTCGTTGGCGATCGTGCGGGCGCGCAGGCCTTCCTTGATTTCCGCTTCGGTCAGGGCTTCGCCGGACAGGTATTTTTCGAGCAGGGTTTCATTGGCCTCGGCGGCCTTTTCCACCATCTTGTCGTGCCACTTCTGCGCCTCGTCCTGCATGGCTGCGGGAATGTCCACGTACTGAAATTTCACGCCCTGGCTGGCGTCGTCCCAGATGATGCCTTTCATCTTGACGAGGTCGATCACGCCTTCGAAGTGGTCTTCGGCGCCGATCGGCAGCTGGATGGGCACGGCGTCGCCCTTCAGGCGCTCGGCGATCTGGCGCTGCACGCGCAGGAAGTCCGCGCCCACGCGGTCCATCTTGTTGACGAAGGCCAGGCGCGGCACCCGGTACTTGTTGGCTTGGCGCCAGACGGTCTCGGACTGCGGCTGCACGCCGCCCACGGCGTCATAGACCATGACGGCGCCGTCGAGCACGCGCATGGAACGTTCGACTTCGATGGTGAAGTCGACGTGGCCCGGCGTGTCGATGATGTTGATGCGGTGTTCGGGGTAGTTGCCCGCCATGCCTTTCCAGAAGGCGGTGGTGGCGGCCGACGTGATGGTGATGCCGCGTTCCTGCTCTTGTTCCATCCAGTCCATCACCGCGGCGCCGTCATGGACTTCGCCGATCTTGTGGGTGATGCCGGTGTAGAAGAGGATGCGCTCGGTGGTGGTCGTTTTGCCTGCATCAATATGGGCGCTGATGCCGATATTGCGATAAAGCTCGATGCGCGTCTTGCGGGTCATGGCCTCTTCCTACGGTTGGATGAAGATGCGTAAATATTACGCGCCGTGCGGCAAGATACAAGCGTGAATCGGCCTTCCGAAGGGTCTTTGCGAGGGCAATGAGTTTGCCCCCGCCATACCAACGTATAAGCGCATGCGCGGCGCATAAAAAAGCCCCTCCGACGGAGGGGCCGTGGCGCATGCGGCGGCGCGCGGTGCGCACCACTTTGGCGCGCAATTACTTCTTGTCTTCCTTGACGCGATACACCAGCACGGCGGTGGTGGCCAGCGACAGCACCTTGGCGGTGACGCTGCCCAGCAGCAGGCGCGACAGGCCGCTGCGGCCGTGGCTGCCGATGAAGATCAGGTCGCAGCCGGCGTCGGTGGCGGCCTGAACGATGCCGTCGGCGACGTTGAAGTTGGACACCGCGCGCGCATCGGCTTTGACGCCGGCAGTGTCGGCGCGGTCGATGATCTGCTTGAGGTACTTGTCGGCTTGCTCGGCGGAGGCCTTTTCGTAGTCTTCGTCGGTGATGGCATAGGCTGCGGCCATGCCGTCAAAACCGATGGTGGCCGCGAACGGCTGCGTCACGTAGAGGGCGACGACTTCGGCGCCAACCGAGCGCGCGAAGCAGATACCTGCGTTGGCGGCTTGCGCCGAGAGCGGAGAACCGTCGGTGGGAATCAGGATCTTCTTGAACATCTTGCCTGCTCCTGTTTTAAAGGAATCTTTATGCTACCGGAAAGCCGCCGGGTCCACATCCGTCGAACCGGCGGCCTTGACGAGGGTCAAGGCCGGGTTTATCCCAACTGCTGGGCAGCCGCGAACAGGTTCGTGCAGCGGGTGCCGGTGCGGCAGTATGCCAGGACCGGGCCCGGCAGGGTGCGCAGCAGTTCCGCAAAGCGCGCGACGTCGGCGGCCGTCATGGCGCTTCCCACGACGGGCTGGTATTCGATCTGCAGACCGGCTTCCTGCGCGGCGCGCGACACGTCGGCGGCGGTGGGCTGGTCAGGACCGCCCTCGAAATCGGGGCGGTTGATGATGACGCTCTTGTAGCCGGCGGCGGCCACGTCGGCCATGTCGTCGGGACCCAGTTGCGGGGCGACGGCAAAGTTCTGGGTGAGAGGCTTGATGGGTGCGGACATGACGGTTCCTTCGGTGACTGGCGATGTTGCTCGGAATTATTGATTGTAGGACCCGTTCTGCGCGAAAAGTTTTTCCAGTTCGGCCCAGATTCCCCGGTGGTCGGCAACGGATACCGAAAAGCGCAGCATGGTGGACGGCGCCTGCGTCGGCGAAAACAACGTGCCGGGCGCCAGCAGCAGGCCGCGGTCAGCGGCTTCGCGCGCCAGCACCTCGGAATCGCGCCCGCAATCGGCCCAGACGAACATGCCCCCGTGCGGCTCGTGCGGGATGGTCAGGCCCAGTTTCAGCAGCCCTTTCATGCACCGCTGGCGCGCGTCATCGACCCGGTGCCGCACGCGCTCGATATGCCGCCGGTACTGCCCTTCCATGAGGACGCGGTGCACGACGCGCTCGCCGAGTTCGGGCGAGGTCAGACCCGCCAGCATTTTCAGGTCGGCCAGCTTCTGCAGCAGTTCGGAATTGGCGGCCAAATAGCCGACACGAAGACTGGCCGCCAGCATCTTGGAATAGCCGCCCACGTAGATGACGCGGTTAAGCCGGTCCAGCGCGGCGAGCTTGATGGCGCCCCCCGGATGCAGCTCGCCGTAGGTGTCGTCTTCGACCACCATGAAATCGTGGCGCTCGGCGATGCGCAGAATGCCGTAGGCCGCTCCCGCGGACAGGGTGTGGCCGGTGGGATTGTGGACCGAGCCATTGATGATGAAGAGCTTGGGCTTGTGCTGCGCGGCCAGTTGCTCGAGCAGGTCGAGATCGGGGCCGTCCGGGCCGCGCGGCACGCCGATCAGGCGGGCGCCAAAGGCCGCCAGCCGGCCGAAGATCACGAACCAGGCCGGGTCCTCGACCAGGACGGTATCGCCCGGCTTGACCAGATGGCGCGCGATGAGGTCCAGCCCGTGGGTGACGCCGTTGGTCGTGAGCAGGTTGAGCTCGGGATGGGCGGGCACGCCCTCGTTCTGCAGGACTGCGGCAATCTGCTGGCGCAGCGGCGCGAAGCCCTGGGGGCTGCCGTAGCTGACGAGGTTGGCGCGCACCGAGCGGCCCACGGCGCGCACGGCCCCCGCCACCATGTCGGGATCCAGCCAGTCTGCGGGCAGCAGGCCCGCGCCGCCCGGCATGCCCGGCGCGGTCGATTCCCGGAACATGCTGCGCAGCAGCCACGCGATGTCGACTCGCGCGGGCGGCGCGAGCGTGCTGGGCGCGGCCGCGGCCACTGCCGTCAGCGGGCCGCTGCGCGCCTTGACGAAAAACCCCGCGCCCCGGCGCGACTGCACCAGCCCGCGCGCCACGAGGCGGTCGTAGGCTTCGACCACGGTGAAACGGCTGACGCCCGACTGTTCGGCCATTTTGCGGATGGACGGCAGGCGCGTGCCGGGCCGCAGGCCTTGCTCGTCAATGCGGCGGGCCAGGCCGTCGGCCAATTGCGCCACCAGCGTGGCATCGGCCTGGCGCACGGGCTGCCAAGGCGGGGAAGATGAGGGGGAGTGAGCAACTGTCATGGAGATTTGACCAGGCCAGTGATTAAAGTGACTGCGAAGGTGTACCGGTACTGTACTGACGGCTGTGCGTAGAGTGACAGCAATGCCGCAAACCTGCAACCGCAGGCGCTGCGGCCATGTCACTTTTTACGGTGCCGTCATGTCCCGTCCCGCGCTTTATCCCACGCCTTCGGCCGCCTCCGCCGCCTCGACTTCCCTCTGGGAGGGATACGGCTATGGTTTCCTGGGCGTGCTGGTGTTTTCGCTGACCCTGCCAATGACCCGCGTCGCGGTGGCCGAGTTGTCGCCCTTGCTGGTCGGATTGGGCCGTGCGCTCATCGCCGCCCTGCCTGCCATCGCCCTGCTGTGGCTCACGCGAAGCCGCCGGCCCAACCGGCAGGAATGGCCGGGCGTGATTCTGGCGGCGCTGGGCATCGTCGTGGGTTGGCCGCTGGCCTCGTCGATGGCGATGCAGACGGTGCCCTCGTCGCAGGGCGCTGTCTTCAACGGCCTGCTGCCGCTATCCACCGCCGCGTTTGCCGCCCTGCGCAGCGGCGAGCGTCCGTCAGCCGCCTTCTGGGGCTGGGCCGTCGCCGGCGCCGCGCTGGTCACCGCCTATGCGCTGCGCCAGGGCGAAGGCACGCTGACGGCCGGCTACCTGTGGCTGCTGGTGGCGGTGGTGCTGGGCGGAATGGGGTACGCGGAGGGTGCGCGGGCCTCGCGCACGCTGGGCGGTTGGCGCACAATATGTTGGGCGCTGACCATCAGCGCACCGGTGGTTGCCCTGCCCGTCGGCTGGATGGCGGCGCAGCAGCCCCACTGGCCCAGTTCCGATGTGGTTGCCGCCTTCGCCTACCTGGCTTTCGGCTCAATGTTCCTGGGATTTTTCGCCTGGTATCGCGGCTTGGCCGCCGGCGGAATTGCCCGGGTCGGACAAGTGCAATTGCTGCAACCCTTCCTTACCGTCGTGGCCGCTGCTTTGCTGTTTGGCGAAACCGTGGAGGCGACGACGTTCGTGTTTGCCGCCGCCGTGATCGCCGTTATTGCCGGCGGACGCCGCGCCATCGTAAGGACCCCGACATGAACCTGTTTCCCGCCAATTGGGCCGACGTCCCGCTGGCCTCGCTTTCCCTCCTGGGTCCGCTGGCGCTGTTTGCTCTGGTCAGCTCGATCACGCCCGGCCCCAACAACGTGATGCTGGCGTCGTCGGGCCTGAACTTCGGATTCCGGCGCAGCGTGCCGCACCTGCTGGGCGTGAATCTGGGCTTCACGCTGATGATTTTTCTGGTCGGTGTGGGCCTGGGCTCGGTGTTTCAGCAGACGCCTGTCCTCTACACCATCCTGAAGTATGCCGGCGCGGCCTATCTGCTTTACCTCGCGTGGAAGATCGCCACCTCGGGTCCGCTGGACGAGGGCGAGGCGCGCGGCAAACCGTTCACGTTCCTGCAGGCCGCCGCCTTCCAGTGGGTCAATCCCAAGGCCTGGGTGATGGCGGTGGGCGTGGTGGCTACCTATACGCCGCAAAACGGATTCTTTGCCAATCTGGTGATCGCGACGCTGGTCTGCGGCATCGTCAACCTGCCCAGCATCGGCATCTGGGTGACGTTCGGTACAGCCCTGCGCCGCGTCCTGCACCGGCCCGCCGCGATCCGCGCCTTCAATGTGGGCATGGCTCTTCTGCTCGTCGCCTCGCTGTATCCGGTCGCGCTGGAACTGCTGCACTGAACAGCGGCTCAGGCCAGCAATCCCACCACGACGGCCGGCGTGACCAGCACGTTGAACAGGCCAGCCATCACCATCACCAGGCCCGCGACCGCGCCTTCTTCGGCGGCAAGCTCGCGGGCCTTGGCCGTGCCGGCGCCATGTGCGCCCATGCCAAACAGCGCGCCGCGCGCCAGCGCCGAGCGCAGCGGCAGCCAGCGGCACATGAGCTGGCCGATGGCCGCGCCGAAGACGCCCGTGACGATGACGAAGACCGCCGTCAGATCGGGCACCCCGCCCACGTGGGAAGACACCGCGATCGCGAACGGCGTGGCGACCGAGCGCGGCAGCAGGCTGAGCCGCAGGTCCGGCGGCAAGTCCAGCAGGCTGCCCAGCAACCACGCGCTGACGCCCGCGATGCCGCTGCCCACGGCCACGCCCGCGGCCAATACCGGCCAGTACCGCCGGATCAGCGCCCGCTGCTCGTAAAGCGGCAGCGCGAACGCCACGATGACCGGGCCCAGCATGGCCATCAGCCAGTGCGAGCCGGACATGTAGTCGCGATAGCCGGTATGCAGCAGGATGGCCAGCGTCAGCAGAAGCGCGGGCGCGACGACCAGGGTGGATGTCCACCAATAGGCGAAGCGGCGGTAGAACAGGCGCGCGCAGACATACGCGGCGACGGTGGCCGCCGGCCAGAACAGCAGGTTGAATTCAGGCCGCACGGCGGTTCATCCAGCGATAGCAAAGATCGATCGTCAGCGCCGTGCCGGCCATGACAAGCGCCGTGCCGAGCAGGATCACGGCGAGCAGCTTCACGCCGAGCAGGCCGAGAAATTCGCGGTGGTCCAGCAACGACATCACCGCCGGCACGAAGAACAGCAGCATTTCCCCCAGCAGCCAGCTCGCCCCGCGCTGCACGTTGCGCACGCGCAAGCGCCGCGTCGCCAGCAGGATCAACACCAGCGCCATTCCGATGACGCCGCCCGGCACTGGCAGCCCTGAGGCCTGCGCCATCGCCTGGCCCAGCACGGAAAAAAGGACGATCAATGCAATCTGCAGCAAACGGCTGCGGCGCAGCGCGCTGCGGATAAGGATGGAATGGCGAAAGCGGGGCATGAGACGAAGATCCAGCGGCAAGCCCTTGTTTTACGCTTCGTAGGCGCATAGATAAAATGAATTCGATGAATCTCATTTATTCCAAAATGGCATAACGATGGAACTGCGAACGTTGCGCGCGTTGGTGGAGGTCGTCAGGCAAGGCGGTTTCTCCCAGGCGGCCAAAGTGATCCACGCGACCCAACCCACGATCAGCAAGGCCGTTCGGCAACTGGAGGACGAGCTGGGCATGCTCTTGCTGGACCGGCAGGCGCAGCCGCTGCGGCTGACGGCCGCGGGCGAGATCGTGTATCGGCGCGCCCTGAACATGCTGGCCGAACGCGACGACCTGAACGCCGAGCTGGATGACCTGAAGGGCCTGAAACGGGGTGTGCTGCGCCTGGGCCTGCCGCCGCTGGGCAGCAGTTCGCTGTTTGCGCCGATGTTCGCGCGCTTTCGCAGCCGCTATCCGCGCATCGAGATCAGCCTGGTCGAACACGGCAGCCGCCGGCTTGAAGAAATGGTGATGGCCGGTGAAATCGAACTGGCGGGATCGCTCAAGCCCGTGCCGGACCACTTCGAATGGCAGCCCGTCGCGCGCGAACCGCTGGTGGCGCTGATGCCCGCCGATCACCCACAGGCCCGCGCCGAGTCGGTGGGGCTGCACGACCTGCGCGACTCGCCCTTCGTGCTGTTCGAAACAGGGTTTGCCCTGAACCGCATCATCCACGACGCGTGCCAACGGGCGGGGTTCGTCCCGGCCATCGCCGCGCGCAGCGGTCAGATCGATTTCATCGTGGCGCTGGTGGCGGCGGGGCTGGGCGTGGCGTTTCTGCCGCGCATGAAGGCCAACGAGGAATTGCATGCGAGCGTGGCCCGCGTGCCTTTGCGTGATTCGGGGACGGACTGGGAGATGGTCCTGGTGTGGCGCCGTGGCGGTTATCTGTCGTATGCCGCGCAGGCATGGCTGGCGTTGACGCGCGAGGTCCACCCGGGCGCCGCCTGATGGCGGGCCGCGCCCGGACCGGCAAACATCGGGACAAACTTCCGGCGCCCGGGCCGGAGTATGCTGATGCCGGAACCCGGCCCGACTTGCCGGGTCAGATCATTCATGCCCGCCCTGCCCCGACTCTCCGCCCGCCGCCTGTTTGCCGCCGCCGTGCTTGCCGCCGCCGGCGTGGTCGGCTGCTCCCAACTGGATTCCTGGCAGCGCCAGACCATTTTTTCGCCACAGTCCGAGCCGCAATCCTGGTGGCGGGACCCTGCCGCGGGAACGCAGGTCTACGACCTGACGCTCGACAACGGCGACAAGATCCGCGCCTGGTATCTGGCCAGCCCCAAAAAAGGCGCCCCCACCGTGCTGTATCTGCACGGCGCGCGCTGGAACCTGAATGGCAGCGCATTCCGCATCGATGGCTGGAGCCGCATGGGGTATTCCATACTGGCGATCGATTACCGCGGCTTCGGTGCGTCCACGCCGCGTCTGCCCTCTGAAGACAGCGCGCTAGAGGACGCCATGGCGGGACTGAAGGAACTGGCGCGCCTGCAGCCCGATCCGGCGCGCCGCTTTGTGTACGGCCATAGCCTGGGCGGCGCAATTGCCATCGACCTGGCCTCACGTCCCGAGCAACCGGACTTCGCGGGCCTGATCGTGGAATCCAGCTTCACCAGCATCGGCGCCATGCTGGCCACGCTGCGCTGGGGCAATGTGCCCGGCGCCAGCCTGCTCGTCACGCAGCCGTTCGCATCCGTGGACAAGCTGGCCCAGTTGCACACGCCCATGCTGTTCATGCACGGCACGGCCGACCGCGTGGTGCCTCACACCATGAGCGACGAACTCTTTGCCGCTGCCCGCAACGTGGCGCCCGAATTGAAGCGGCTGGTGAAAATAGAAGGCGCCTCGCATTCGGGCGCCTTCCGCAGCGGCACGCAGTACGAGACCGCTGTCAGAACCTTCATGCAGGACGCCAGCCAGGCATACGAGCGCAAGAAGGGTTGACGAGACGTCAGACGCCGGCGGCAGCGGCGCCGCTGCGGCGGGACAGCCACGCGATCACGCGGGGACGGCTGCGGTCGTACGCCAGGTTGTAGAAGAACGCGTAGGGCAGATAGAACAGCACCAGCGCGATGTCCAGCACGAAGGCTTCCCACAGGCTGATGCTGAGCCACCAGGCCGCCAGCGGAATCACGATCAGGATCAGGCCGAACTCGAAGCCGAACGCGTGCAGTACGCGGATGCGGAACGTACGGGTCCAGCCGAAGCGGTTTTCGACACGGTCGAAGCCAGCGTTGTAGATCATGTTCCAGACCAGCGCGATCCAGGCGATGACCGCGGTCAGCACGCCCATTTCGAACAGCGACTTGCCCATGGCCCACGCGGCCACGGGCGCACACAGGCCGATGGCGATAATCTCGAACAAGAAGGCGTGGATGAAACGTTCTTTTAGGGTTTTCTTGGCTTGGGTCATGACCCACCTGCGGTCGATTGCTGAAGAGTGACCGCATTGTCCGCGACATTTCCGGTACGAAAAAGATAATATCCATCGGAAAAACCGATACACCTACCGCCGGGCTACTTATGCGCCACTCACTCGAATCCCTCGCCGCCTTCGCCCAGGTCGCCTCTGAAGGCTCGTTCTCGGCTGCGGCCCGCAAGCTGGGCAAGAGCCAGTCCACCATCAGCGAGACCATCGCCAATCTCGAGGTGGACCTGAACGTCGCGCTGTTCGACCGCCGTCAGCGCCAGCCTTCCCTGACCGCCGCCGGCAAGGTGCTGCTGGGGCAGGCCTTGCAGGTGCTGGCCGCCAACGATCGCCTGAACCGCAGCGCCAGCCAGTTATCCGAAGGCCTGGAACCCCGGCTCACGGTCGTGCTGTCCGACACGTTCCAGTCGCGCACGTTCGAGGCCATGCTGAGCCAGATCGACGCGCGCTATCCGGCGCTGCGCTTCGAATGCCTGATCGCGGAATACGAGGATGTGGTGGCACTGGTGCAGCAGGGCCGCGCGCACGTCGGGCTGATGGCGGCGCAGGAAAGCTATCCGCCGGACGTCGCGCACGCGTGCCTGGCGGAACGCTCCGAAATCGTCCTGTGCGTGGGGCGCTCGCATCCGCTGGCTACTTTGCCGTCGGTCACGGCCGATCACCTGAAGACCGAACGCGAGCTGCGACTGAGCACCTACGAACTGGACGACAAGGAGGCCACGCCGGCCCATTCGACGTGGTCGGCGCCGGGCTATCTGATGCTGTTGGAAATGGCTAGCCTGGGCTTCGGCTGGACCGAGCTGCCGCGCTGGATGATCCAGCGCTTCGGCCGCGACCAGCTCGTGGAATTGAAGGTGCCGGGTTGGCCGCGCCACATCCATGTCGACGCGGTCTGGTCCACGCGCCGCGCGCTGGGACCAGCGGGCGCCTGGCTGCTGGAAAGCCTTACGCAGGGATAGCGCGCGCCGCCACGGGCAACACGGGCTCCGCGTGCGTCAATGCCAGGCGCGTGATGCTGACGCCATTGGCGCGCAGCCATTCACCCAGCTTCGGATCGGCCAGCACGTCGAATTCGGCGCGCCGCTGGCGAGCCATGGCGCTGCCCCGCTCGCTGCCCAGTGCCGGATGACACATGACGAGATCGCCTTCGCGCGCGTTGAACAGCCAGGTCTGCAAGAAGTGCGCGTAGCGGCGCTTGCCGCCGTCGAACGCATAGACGCCCAGCAGCCGCCTGTTGGTCCGCAAGCCGCTTGAACGGGCCTCGCGCACCAGCGCCGACGCCCCCAACGCGCCGATCACGCGCGCCTTCACCGACTCCCTCAGCGGCATCCCGCACTGCATGCCGGGCGCGGTCTGGCGCAGCCAGGGCGCCTGCGCGCGCGCCTGCGTGCCATAACGTCGCGCCATTAATGCCAGCAAGCGCTGGCGGATGCCGGGCAGCTGATGCACATGCTGGTGTCCATCCACATAGTCCGGCGCCCGGCCGAACGCCGCCTCGAACGCATCGAACTGCCGGACAAGCTGCGCCTCGACCCACGCCGCGTCGAGCAGGCCCGCGTAGGCCTTGAGGATAAGCGCGCCCAACGAGGGCATCGGTTCGGCGCCCGCGCTCAACGTTTCCGACAGATTCAGGTGCAGGCCGATGTCCACATCCAACGCGGCGAGCCGCGGCGCGTTGGCCGCGAAGGTGGGTCCCAGCGTGAGGCAACTGACCGCACTGACGCGCCCCATGCCGGCCAGCGCAATCATGCCCTCGTCGACATCCGCATTCATGCCAAAATCATCACCGCACACCACGACGCGTTTGCTCATCGCCGCCTCTCCGTCTTTCTGTCCGCCACATCCCACATGCGCGCCCTCATCCGGCAAATCAGCCTTTTCATCGCCGTCGGTTGCGCCGCCGCGGCAACGCATTGGGCCGTTGCCGTGGGCTGCGTCGAAGCGTTCGGCGCCCCCCCGCTGGCGGCCAACCTGATCGGTTGGATGGTCGCCTTCGTGGTGTCCTTCAGCGGCCATTACCGGCTCACGTTCCGACATTCGCCCATCCCCTGGACCGTAGCGGCCCGTCGTTTCCTTTTCATTTCAGCGATCGGCTTCTTGATCAATGAAACGGCCTACGCCTGGCTGTTGCACGCCACCGACGTGCCGTACGACACGCTGCTGGCGCTGATTCTGATCGGCCTGGCGTTCGCGACATTCATCGCTAGCCGGCTGTGGGCGTTCCGGCACAAAGCCGGTTCTTAAGCGCCGCGTCGGCCTGCAGTAACCACATTGCATGCCGGGCACTGGCGACGGCAGGCTTCACGCCTTGCAGCGGCGTGTAGACCGCGCCGTCGCCATGATTGCCCCACACCCAGAACCGCGAGCCCTCGGGCGCCGCGCACAAGCGGGCATTGAACTGGGCCGCGCTGACCAGCACCTGCGCCCCGGTGAACGGATCGAACTTGGCGGCGTCGTACAGTTCCTTGCGCCAGTTGTCGCGTACCGGCACTTCTGGATTGAGCCAGTCGTCCACGACCCACGTGGGCCGCGGTGCACGCGCGTACAGCGCCAGATCGAAGGGGTAGGCGTGCAGCGAGACAAAGGTGTCGTCCGGCCGCGCCTCCTGCCGCACCAGCGTGGCCAGCGGCGCGGCGCTGCCTCGGGCATTGAACGCCGCAACACCCACCGCGATGACGCAGATTCCCGCTGCGACGGCGGCGCTGATGCGCACCAGCCGCGGCGTCATCACGCCGGTCTGGCCACGCCACGCCGACAGGATGACCTCGGCCAGCAGAAAGGCCAGCGGCGCCAACGCCGGCAACACATAGCCGACCAGCTTGGAATGCGGCAATGAAAAGAACACCACCACCACGGCGAACCACACCGCCGCCAGGCGCCGCAGGCTGCGCGCGGGACCGGGTGCCCAGTAGGCGCGGCGCAGGATGCCGCCGCCCCACAATGACCACGGCAGGCTCAGGCCAGCCAGCACCGGCAGGTAGAACCAGAACGGCTGGGCGTTGTTGAAGCCGCTGGCGGCGAAGCGCTGGAAATGCTGATAGACGAAGAAATAGTCGTAGAAGCCGGGATACCGCACCTGCATCAGCACGAACCACGGCGCGGCGACGGCCACGAACACCAGCAGCGCCGGCGGCCAGAACAGTGCCGCCAGCCCGTGCCACCGCCGTTCCCAGACCAGCCAGAGCAGCAGGATGGCGCCCGGCAGCACCAACCCGATCAGCCCTTTGGCCAGCACGGCCAGCGCGGCCAGCGCCGCGGCAGCGACGGACATCCCGCGCGCCCCTTCCCCGCGTTCGACGCGCAGCGCGGTTTCAGCGGCGGCCAGGACGCACAGCGTGATGAGGCCCGCAACCAGCATATCCAGGTTGGCAAACTGCGCGCCCCCATAGAAGAACGGCATGGTGCAAAGCGCCAGCACGGTCAGCGTGGCGGCAAACGCATCGCGATGACGCCGCACGAAAACGTACAACCCGGCGGCAGCGCCCCAGGCGGCCAGCCAAGACGGCACGCGCGCCGCCCACGGATGCACGCCGAACACCGAGAACGACAGCTCGGTCAGCCAGTAGTACAGCGGCGGCTTGTGAAAGTAAGGCATGCCGTCCAGCAGCGGCACGGCGTGTGAGCCGCTGCGCAGCATGTCCCAGGCCACGCCGGCATAGCGCCCTTCATCGGGCAAGGTCAGCGGCCGCATCCACGCCAGCCAGGCCAGCCAGATGCCGACGGCCAGCAAGAACCGTCCTGTCGGCGGGGTCCATTCGGAGCGCGCCGGTGTGCTGTAGTCCGCCATCATCAGCCCTGCGCCTTGCCAGCGGGTCGGCCGCGGCTGCGCCGCACAACGAACAGCGGACGGCCCTTCACCTCGTCGAAGATGCGGGCCACGTATTCGCCCACCACGCCCAGCGAGATCAGATTGACGCCCGCAAAGAACAGCACCGCGGTGACGATGGTCGTCCACCCGGAGACAGCGTTGCCGGACATCAGGTAATCACCCACGAGAAAGGCCGCATAGGCCAGCGCCAGCACGGCAAACGCCACGCCCACCAGGCTGACCATGCGCAGCGGCCACGTCGTGAATGCCGTCAGGCCGTCAAGCGCCAGGCGAAAAAGGCGCAGCCCGCTATAGGTGCTGGTCCCGTGCATGCGCTCGTCCGGCGTGTAGGGCACGGCCTCGCCCTTGAAGCCGACCCAGGCATACAGGCCCTTCATGAAGCGGGTGCGCTCGGGCAGCGCGATCAGCGCATCGACCACGCTGCGGTCCATCAGCCGGAAGTCGCCGGCGTGCGCTGGCACCTGCACGCCGCGTGCGTTGCTGAGCAACTGATAGAACCAGCGCGCGCCCGAGCGCTTGAGCCAGGATTCGTCGGCGCGGTCGCGCCGCACGGCGTACACCATCTCGGCCCCCGCGGCCCATCGCGCCAACATCAGCTCGATCAACGCGGGCGGATGCTGCAGGTCGGCGTCCAGGCAGATGACCACGTTGCCGCTGGCGGCTTCCAGACCTGCGCTCAGCGCCGCCTCCTTGCCGAAATTGCGGGACAACTGCACGTGGCGAAAGCCTTCGTGCTCGGTCCATTCGGCCATCAGCGCGTCCGTGCCGTCGGTGCTGCCGTCGTCGGCCACGATGATCTCCCAGCTGGTGCACAGCGCGGAGAGCCGGTTGCGCAGCAGCGGCAGCAGCACGCGCAGGTTCTCGCACTCGTTCAGGCACGGAATCACGCAGGTGACGCGGATGTCATACGGCACGTCGGCGGCCTGCGGCGGCCACACGGACCTGAGCGGCAGGGATTTTGCCAGCACCTGCGGCGCTGGCGGGTCGGACCGGAACTGGATGTGCATGGGGTTCTGCAATGACGGAATACGGGACACGATGCGGTGCAGTATGCGCAGGGGCTCGTCGAATTTTCATGAAATGCCGGCCCGCGCCTGGCCGCTAAAATGACGGGCATCTCCAGTCTTCCGGTTGTCATGCAATACCAAGTCCGTCCCATGCGGGTCAGCGATGTGGACGCCATCCTGCAGGCCCAGGCCCTTGCCTATCCTCAGTTCCTGCTGGAAGGTGCCGGCTTCTTCCTGAACCGTCTCGCGCTTGCGCCGCAATACTGCTGGGTTGCCCAGCCCGGCACGCCAATGTCTTCGGGCGGGTTGCTGGGCTACCTGATTTCCTACCCGTGGGACGCGGGCCTGCCCCCCGCCCTGGACGTGCCGCTAGCCGCGCTGCCGGCGCGGGCCGATCACTGGTTTCTGCATGACTGCGCGGTCGTGCCGGCGGCGCAAGGCACGGGCGTGGGTCAGGCGCTGGTGGGCGCCGCCGCCGCAAGCGCCATGGACAACGGCCTGACGCGCGCCAGCCTGGTGTCGCTGGCATCGGCGGCCGGCTATTGGTTGCGTCATGGCTACGCGCCGCTCGCGCCGCAGACGCCGGGTCTGGCCGAAAAACTGGCGGGCTACGGCGAGGGCGCCAGTTACATGTCGCGCGACTTTCCCTTCCCGGCCGCACGCCCGTTGCGCGCCTGACGGCGTCCCCCACCCCGTGTACAGGTGCACTGGCCTGGACGTAAGATAGCTTCGCAGTCCGCGAACGATGCGGCGGAAGATGGCCTGAACAGCGGGCTTGAACATCGGGTTTGAACAGCTAGTCTTGCTGCGCCCCGGCGGGGCGCGAAGGTTCATATGATCTCCCTTTCGCCCGTCCAATCCCTCCTCGCCTGCTGCCTCGTGCTCGTCATCGGACGGGTCATGACCACGCGCATCGGCGTTCTCGCGCGCTACAGCATTCCGGACCCCATCGTAGGCGGCCTGCTGTTCGCCGTATTGGCCTATCTGTTGTCCACCTGGGGCGGCGTCGCCGTCTCGCTGGAGACCAGCATCAAGCCCACGCTGCTGCTGCTGTTCTTCGGCTGCATCGGGCTTACCGCCAACCTCAAGCTGCTGGCGCGCGGCGGGCCCCGTCTCATCGCCTTTCTCCTCGCGTTGATTCCGTTTCTGGTCCTGCAGAACGCCGTGGGGCTGGGCATGGCATGGCTGCTGGACATGCATCCGCTCATGGGCCTGCTGGGCGGCACGATCACGCTGGTGGGCGGTCACGGCACCGGCGCGGCCTACGCGACGCGCTTTGCCGACTTCAACAACATCCAGGACGTCATGCCGCTGGCCATGACGGCGGCGACGCTGGGACTGGTGCTGGGCGGCGTGGTGGGCGGCCCCGTGGCGGAATGGATCATGCGCCGCCACAAAGTGTCGGGCAGCCTGGACCACACCGCGGCCGAAGGCCACCAGGCCGCCGACCTGAATGAAACGCATCAGCCGCCCACCCCCGGTACGTTCATCCTGTCCATGACCGCCGCGTTCGTCTGCCTGGTCGTCGGCGGCATGCTGGCAGCGCTGGTGGAAGATGCCCCGGTCAGCCTGCCCAACTTCCTGTGGTGCCTTGCGACCGGGGTACTCATCCGCAATGCAGGGCCGCTGGTGGGCATCCGGCTCGACGATCGCGCCACCGACATCATCGGCACGATCTCGCTATCGCTGTTTCTGGGCATGACGATGATGACGCTGGACCTGTCCAGCGTCGCGCGCTTGGCCGGTCCGCTGGCGCTGATGCTGGCGGTGCAGACGCTGGTCTGCGCGCTGTATGCCGCCTGGGTGGTGTTCCGGCTGCTCAAGCGCGACTACGAGGCCGCCATCATGTCCGCGGCATTCTGCGGCTTCGCGCTGGGCGCCACCGCCACCGCCATCGCCAACATGCAGGCGCTCACGCGCCGCCACGGTCCGGCGCCGGAAGCCTTCATCGTGGTCCCCGTCACCGGGGCCTTCCTGGTGGACATCCTGAACGTGATCGTCCTGAGTTCGCTGATTTCCTTGCCGTTCGTGGGAGGGATGTAGCCATGTTCAAAAGACTCTTGATGGTCCTGCTGTGCGCGGTGCTGGCCGCGTGCGGCCGCGCGCCCGACGCGGACGCCCTGCGCGTGGACGTCACGCGCAGCCTGGATGCGACCTATGGGCAGGACCTGTTCCGCATCGCGGATCTCAAGCGCATGGGGTCGGCCACGGACAGCACCGCCCCGGCGGGCGAAACCCGGCGCGTCGTGTACTACGACATCGACCTGGAACTGACCCGCGACATTTCGCTGGGCGCATGGGATCAGCCCGGCGCGGCGTCGCTGGTGACGTTGCTGGGCGCCGGTCCGCGCAGCATCAGCGGCGTGAAGTCCGGCGGCAACAAGGCCGGCGATCGCATCATTGCCCACGCCAGCGCCATCTACCGCGAAGCGGACGGCGCGTGGAAGCTGGTGACGCCCGCAGGCTTCAAGGCGGCCGAGGCGCCGTCACTGGATACCGGGGCGCCGCCGCCCGTCACGCGCCAGCTGCTGGACACGCTCGACCAGATCACCCACTCGGTAACCTACAGCGCGTCCAGTACGGCCCAGCATGTGGTCCAGCAGGAGCTGGAACGCTCGGTCGCGCGCATCAATGGCCGGCTTTCCCGGCTCCAGCAGGGTTATCCGTTGGCCGGCGGTCCGGACCGCGGCGAGTACCTGGTCTTTTCCCGCGCCCTGAGCGACGTGGCGCGCGCGCGCCAGATCCGGGTGTCGCCGCTCATCACCGGCGGCGGGGCCGACAACATCGCATTGCTGCGCAGCGGCGACGCCGTCGTCGGCCTGGCGCAGGCCGATACCGCGCAGATGGCCTACGAGGGCACGGGTCCCTTCGCGGGTCAGGGGCCGTTTCCCGGCCTGCGTGCGCTGGGCAGCCTGTATCCGGAGATGGTCCACATCGTCGTGCGCGACGATCCCGCTCTGCGTGGCGTGCGAGATCTGAAGGGCAAGACGATCGCATTGGGTCCCGAAGGGTCAGCCGTGCGCGCAACCCTGCAAACTGTGCTGGCCGCGCATGGCCTGCAGGCCGGGCGCGATTACCAAGTGTCCGACACCCCGTTTATTGCCGCCCTGCCGCTGCTGCAATCCGGGGCGGTCGACGCCGCCGCCCAGGTGATCGGCGTGCCGGCCACGCCGCTGCGCGATGCGCTGATTCCCGCGCAGCTCAAGCTGCTGCCGCTCGATGCCGAGGCGATCAAAACCCTCACGGCCGGCGACAGCGTGCTGATGCCGCTGGACATCGCGGCCGGCACGTATCCCAATCAGCAGGAACGCATCCCCACGGTGGGCGTGGCGGCGCTGATGCTGACCACCACCGACCTCACGCGCGACGAAGCGCTTGTGGTCGTGCGCGCGGTCTACCAGGCCGGCCAGGACCTGCTGGCGGCCGGTTCGACGCAGGGCTCGCAGGTATCGGCGGCCACCGCCCGGCTCGGCCTGAGCGTGCCGCTGCACGACGGCGCCGAGGAAGGTATCGCCCAACTGGAGCACGGCAAACCGCGCTGACGCGCGTTGCGTCTATGATGGCGCTCCCTATCAGGAATTCCGATGAACAAATTCGATCTTCAAAAGAACCAGGCCCTCAAGCTGGCCGGCCAACTCAAGCAATCGGCGACGCCCGACCGTTTTGGCGCCTCGTCCCAAGTGCCCGACCGCCGCGAGCAGCGCAAGCTGGATCAGGCCGCCGGTCTGGTGCCCTTCCCGCTGAAGCTGGCGCAAACGCAGGCCGACAAGCTGCGCGCCGCCGCCGCCGAACGCGGCGTGTCGACCAACGACCTCGTGGCCGAGGCGCTTGAGAAAGCGCTGGGCAAGTAAACGCGATGCACATCTGGGTCGACGCGGACGCCTGCCCCGCCGTCATCAAGGACATCCTGTTCCGCGCCGCGCAGCGCTGGCAGGTGCCCCTGACGCTGGTGGCCAATCAGGCGCTCTACACGCCGCCGTCGCCGCTGATCCGGGCCGTGCAAGTGCCGCGCGGCTTTGACGTGGCCGACGCGCATATCGTGGAGCGGGCGGAAAAAGGCGACCTGGTCATCACCGGCGACATTCCGCTGGCTGCGCAGGTGCTGGAAAAAGGCGCGATGGCGCTCAATCCCCGCGGCGAACGCTATTCGCCGGAAACCATCCGCGAACGGCTGGCGATGCGGGACATGATGGAAGAACTGCGCGCCAGCGGCGTGGACACGGGCGGTCCGCCGTCGTTCAGCCAGTCCGACCGCAAGGCGTTCGCGAACCAGCTCGACACGCTGCTCGCGCGGGTGGCCCGCCAGCAGGCGCAGAAAAGCTGAAAACCGCCGGCAGGGCCAGCGGTCAGTTATCAGCGGTCAGTAGAAGGTGATGTATGCCTTGTAGATGATCGCGCCGATCGCGGTGACAAGGCCCAGGCCCATCAGGGTCATGCCGAGATTGCGGTCACGAAACCCGAAGCCGATCAACATGAGCGCCACGCCGGTGCAGATGATGATGAGCATGGTGTTGGTATGCGGACCCATGGCCTTCTCCTGTTTTGCTCGGCAGCGATTCGCCGTTTTATCGATGATAGACAGGCGTGGAACAGGCTTGGCGCAACCGAAAGCTGGCCGATTGCGACAGATCAGAAGAAGATTAATGAATCGAAAACAAAAAAGCCAACCGATGAAGGTTGGCTTTTTGCTTGAGCATTACTGCCCGAAATACTGACTGCCCGAAGAACAAAACCGATATCGCTAATTACTGCTGCATTACTGCTACGACATGGGCGTTGTCTTTTGGGGCTCTTCAAAGGCTGTGAAGCCCCAGAAGGTCTTTGGTGGGTAGTACTGGGTTCGAACCAGTGACCCCTGCCGTGTGAAGGCAGTGCTCTACCACTGAGCTAACCACCCCGAAAGAGGCGAAATAATAGCACGAATTTTTAAACGTGTGCAAGTCGCCTCGGGAAAACTTTCAAGCGGATGCCGCCACAAGCGCATCGAGCTTGCGCCAGATGC
Organism: Achromobacter sp. ACRQX; assembly: GCF_022346505.1. Classification (NCBI taxonomy): domain Bacteria; kingdom Pseudomonadati; phylum Pseudomonadota; class Betaproteobacteria; order Burkholderiales; family Alcaligenaceae; genus Achromobacter; species Achromobacter sp. ACRQX. The sequence goes on along the minus strand of NZ_JAKRML010000014.1, from coordinate 114,766 downwards.
TCTCGCCGCCCACGCTCTTGTCTAGCGCAGCCACGTAAGCTTCGTGCTCGGCCAGCTCTTCGGCGTTGGCGTACAGCACCGGCAGCCCCGATGCGTCGAACTTGGCCAGCACCAGGCCATCGCTGCCGGTGCCCGCATCGTCGTCCACGTCGATCAGCAGCGCGTCCTGGCCGCGCGTCATCGCCAGCCAGACTTCGGCCAGAAGCTGCGAGTCGAGCAATGCGCCGTGTAGCGTACGGTGCGCGTTCGAGATGCCGAAGCGGTCGCACAGCGCGTCCAGCGAGTTGCGCTTGCCGGGGAACAGCGACCGGGCATGCAGCAGCGAGTCGGTGACGGTCTCGCAGAACTCGGTGATGGGACCGCGGCCGGTCTTGGCAAGCTCGGCGTTGAAGAACTTCACGTCGAACGCGGCGTTGTGCGCGATCAGCTCGGCGCCCTGGATGAACTTGACGAATTCGTCCGCGACCTCGGAAAAGCGCGGCTTGTCCGACAGGAACTCGGTGGTCAGCCCGTGCACCGCGAGTGCCTCGGGATCGCTGTCGCGGTCCGGATTCAGATAGATGTGCAGATTGTTGCCCGTGGCCATCCGGTTGACGAGCTCCACGCAGCCGATTTCGACGATGCGATGACCCTGTGCAGGGTCCAGTCCGGTGGTTTCAGTGTCAAAGATGATCTGGCGCATAACGATTCCGACCCGTCGATTCCGACGGGTCTATTCCGAAGGGTTTATTCCGATGCTTGAGGCTGCGAGGCTGGCGGCGTATGCGGTTGATGCGCTTCGCTGCCGGACTCGCCTGCCTTCTTGCGTGCGGTGGCGATCAGCGTGTAGGCCACCGGCACGATGAACAAGGTCAGTAGTGTACCCAGCAACAGCCCGCCGACCAGAACCCAGCCGATCTGCTGCCGCGATTCCGCGCCCGCGCCCGTGGACAGCGCCAGGGGGACGGTACCCAGCACCATGGCGCCCGTCGTCATCAAAATGGGCCGCAGGCGCAGCACGCTGGCTTCGACCACGGCCTCGAACAGCTCCCTGCCCTCGTCGCGCAACTGGTTCGTGAATTCCACGATCAGGATGCCGTGCTTGGTGATCAGGCCGACCAATGTAATAAGCCCGATCTGGCTGTAGATGGACAGCGTGCCGCCCGTCAGCCACAGCGCCAGCAATGCGCCGGTCATGGACAGCGGTACCGACAGCATGATGATGAACGGATTGCGCCAGCTTTCGAACTGCGCGGCCAGCACCAGATAAATGAACGCCAGCGCCATCGCGAACACCAGATAGATGCTGCCCGACGAATCGCGGAACTCGCGCGACTGGCCGTCCAGGTCCGTGATGATCGTGTTGGGCAGGACCTCACGCGCCACCTGGTGCATGTGTTCCAGCACTTCGCCCAGCGCATAGCCGGGCGCGACAGCCGCGTCGATCTTCACGGCGCGCAGGCGGTTGAAGTGGTTGAGCGACTGCGGCGACACGCCTTCGTGCACGCCCAGCAGGTTGTCCAGCTGGACCATGCTGCCGTCGCGCGCGCGCACGTAGATGCCCGAGATGTCGGTGGGATTGGCGCGGTCGCGCGGCGTGACCTGCACGATCACGTCGTACTGCTCGCCTTCGTCCTTGTAGCGGGTGACCTGGCGGCCGCCCAGCATCGATTCCAGCGTGCGGCCCACGACGTCCACGTTGGCGCCCACGTCGGCCATCTTGTCGCGGTCCACGCGCACGCGCAGCTCCGGCGTGTTCAGGCGCAGGTCGGTGTCCAGGTTCAGCAGGCCGGGATACTTGCGCAGCTCGGTCAGGAAAATCTGGGTCAGCCGCGACAGCTCTTCGTACGAGGCCTGGCTCATGATGATGAACTCCACCGGCTTGGATCGGGCCGACTGGCCCAGCGACGGCGGATTGGTCGGAAAGGCGCGCACGCCCGGCAGCGACGCGAACTGCGGCTGCAACTGCTGCGTGATGGTCTGCTGCTTGCGCTCGCGTTCTTCCCAGGGCTTCAAGCGCAGGATCGCCGTGCCGTCCGTGACCGTGGGAAAGCCCACCGTGACCTGGCTGCCGCTGGCTTCCGGAATGTCGGCATAGAACTTCTCGATGCCCAGCATGCTGTCCAGCGTGTAGTTCAAGGTCGCGCCCTCGGGCGCGTTCACGATGCCGAACACCACACCGCGGTCCTCGACCGGCGCCAGCTCGCTCTTGACCACCTTGAACAGCACGCCGCTGCCCGCGGCCACGGCCAGGCCGATCACCACGACGATCCAACGATGCCGCAGCGACGCGCCCAGCATGCGGCGATAGCCGTTGCTCATGCCGTTCAGCCAGCCTTCGATCAGGTTGTACCAGCGGCTATGGCTGGTCTCATGCCGCAACAGCACGGAACACATCATGGGCGTGAGCGTCAGCGCCACGAAGCCCGACACCAGCACCGCGCCGGCCAGCGCCAGCGCGAACTCAATGAACAGCCGGCCGGTGCGCCCCGTGGCGAACGCCAGCGGCGCATACACGGTGACCAGCGTCATGGTCATGGCGACCACCGCAAAGCCGATTTCCTTGGAGCCGCGCAGCGCCGCTTCCTTGCGTGGCATCCCGTCCTCGATGTGGCGGTAGATGTTCTCCAGGACCACGATCGCGTCGTCCACCACCAGGCCGATCGCCAGCACCATGGCCAGCAGGGTCAGCGTGTTGATGGAAAAGCCGAACAGGTACATCAGCGCACACGCGCCCACCAGCGACACCGGAATGGTGACGATGGGAATGATGCTGGCGCGCAGGTTGCGCAGGAAGAAGAAGATCACCAGCACCACCAGCACAATGGCCTCGATGATCGTGTGGAACACGGAATCGATCGACCGCTCGATGAACACGGACGAGTCGTACGCGATATTCAGCTTCATGCCGGCCGGCAGGGTCTCGTTCAACCGGGCGACTTCCTGGCGCGCCGCCTTGGACAGTTCCAGCGGGTTGGCGGTGGACTGCCGCGTGACGCCGATGTTGATGGCGGGCTTGCCATTGAAGCGGGACAGGATGCGGTCATTGGCTGCCGCGATCTCAACCTTGGCCACGTCGCGCATCCGCACCGGATAGCCCTTCACGTTGGCGACGATCACGTCTTCAAATTGGGCCGGCGTCTGCAGGTCGGTCGCGGACACCACCGAGAATTCCCGCGCGCGCGATTCAATGCGCCCCGCCGGAATTTCCACGTTCTGGCTGCGCAGCGCGGCCTCGACGTCCTGCACCGTCAGGCCGTACGCGGCCAGCTTGTCGCGGTCGACGTAGATGCGCATGGACGGCAGCCGCTCGCCAAAGACGCGCACCTCGGCCGCCCCCGGCAGCACCGACAGACGGGTCTTGATATAGCGGTTGATGTAGTCGGACGTCTGGATGGCCGAGAACGATCCGGATTCCACCGCGATGTAGATGATGGGCTGGGAATCCGCCTCGACCTTGCCGATGATGGGCTCGTCGATCTCATCCGGCAGAAAGCGCCGCGCGCGCGAGACCTTGTCGCGGACTTCGGCCGCCGCGGCGTCCGGGTCGCGCGTCAGGTTGAACTTGATGTTGATCTGGCTGCGCTCTGACCGGCTGCGCGAGGTCATCACGTTGACGCCTTCGATGCCGGCCAGCTGGTCTTCCAGCGGCTTGGTCACCTGCGATTCGATCACCTCGGGCGAGGCGCCCTTGTACGTGGTGTCGACCGACACGATGGGTTCGTCGATCTTGGGGTATTCGCGCACCGTCAGGCGCGAGTACGAAATCAGGCCGATCAGCACGATGATCAGCGACAGGACCGACGCGAACACCGGGCGCTTGATACAGGTTTCCGAGATACGCATGGCGCTATCGCTGAAAGGGTAAGGGGCCGGCTATTGGCCGTTGCCCACAATGGTCACGGGCGCGCCATCGGTCACGCGCTGCAGGCCCGAGACCACCAGCTGGTCGTTCAGGGCGACGCCGGTCAGGATCTCGACGCGGCCCTCGCGGCGCTCGCCGATGGTCACTTCGCGCCGATGCGCCACGCCGTTCTCGACCCGGTAAACGTACTGCGTTTCGCCCGACGGCGATAGCGCAGCCTCGGGCGCGACCAGCGCCTTATCCTCGTTGAACAGCAGTTGCACCCGCGCGAACATGCCGGGGCGCAGCACGCCGTCCTGGTTGGCCACGGTGGCGCGCAGCAGGATCGACCGGCCGCCCGCGTCGACCAGCGGGCTGACCGCGTAGACGAGTCCCCGGCGCTCCTGGCCGGGCAAGGCGTCCAGGCGCAGCGTCAGTTGCTGGCCGACCCGCACCTTGCTCAAGTACATCTCGGGCACGCGGAAATCCACCTTGAGCGGATCGATCGCCTCGAGCGGCGCCAGGTCCTGCCCCTGGTTCACGTAGTCGCCCACCGACACGCTGCGCAGGCCGACGATGCCCGCGAAAGGCGCGGTAATCGTCATCTTGTCGAGCCGCGCCTGGGCCAGCGCCACGGCGGCCTCTTGCACCTTCAGCGTGCTGGCCGACTCGTCGCGCGCCTGCTGGCTGACGAAGCCCTTGCCCTGCAGCTCGACGGCGCGGCGGTAATGGCTTTGCGCCAGCGTGAGGTTCGCGCGCGCCTGCGCAAGTTCAGCGCGCGGCACCGAATCGTCCAGGCGGATGAGCAACTGACCCTGCTTGACGGGCTGGCCTTCTTTGAAATCAATGGCCTGGATGCGCCCGGCCACTTCGGGGCGCAGGACGACGGACTCATCGGAACGCAGGCTGCCCACTGCGGACAGACCGCGTGCAAAGGGGATTTCCTGGACGGCGGCCACGGCCACGCGGGACGGCGCGGCGGGCGCGGCTTGAGATTTGGTGGTGACCGGGGCGGGAGCGGCGGACGGCGCCAGCCAGCGCGGCACAAACACGCCGAGCGCGGCCCCCGCGGCCAACCCTGCCGCGACGGCGGCCAGCAGTACAGCTTTTTTCATGCGCGAAAGTGGCGGTGTTGCGGCGCGGACCGGGCATGCCCCACTCGGACGTCGCCGCAGGAACTGGAGGAAGGGAAGGCACTTTAGCACCCGGATTTACATACTGGAACAATCCTGAAGCGCGATGAAAGAACTAAATCTGCCCTAGTGGGCCGATTTGAGGGTATTTCCGGATGCCGGCGGGGCGGCCCGATACCGTTCAGGCGCGGCGCGCGACGTCGACGCCCATGTTGGCAAGCTGGTCGGCGCGCTCGTTGCCGGGGTCGCCCGCGTGACCGCGAACCCAGCGCCACGACACCGTGTGCCGCTGCACCTGCTCATCCAGCGCCTGCCAGAGCTCGGCATTCTTGACCGGCTTTTTCTCGGCGGTGATCCAGCCGCGCCGTTTCCAGTTGGCCAGCCACTCGGTCATGCCCTTCATGACGTATTGCGAGTCGGTGTGGATGGTGACGACGCACGGACGCTTGAGGGCGCGCAGGCCTTCAATGACCGCCAGCAGTTCCATCCGGTTGTTGGTGGTCTGGAGTTCGCCGCCATGCAGCGTCTTTTCGTGCGCGCCGGCGCGCATCAGCACGCCCCAGCCGCCGGGACCCGGATTGCCCTTGCAGGCGCCGTCGGTCCACATTTCCACTTTCTGATCGTTCGCTTTGTTGTCCTGCATGGTGCTGCGTGCGTGTCCTTGTTCTTGCAATGTGAGGCCGGCCCGGCCGTTCAGGAGGGATCGAAGCCGTCGTCCGCCTGGCGGTTGACCACCACCGACGCCGCGCGTGCGCGCTTGGGTTTGGTCTTCCAGGCAGGCCCGATGATACGCATGCCGGTCACGCGCTTGACCGCCGAGACCATGTAGACCGCCCCGCCCAGGCTCCACCAGCGGGCGCCGGCGGATTCCAGGAAGCCCCAGCGCTGCAGCCATTTTTCGCTGCGGCAGGCCGGCGCGTAGCAGCCGAACTGGCTTTCATCGACCTCCAGCGACAGCAGCTTGAACCAGTCCTTGAGCCGCACAAGCGACACCTGGGACGACGGCGGCTGCGGCAGCCAGGGCTCCATGCCGGGCATGCGGGTGCGCGCGCCCCACATGCTCCAGGGATTGAACCCCGAAATGACGACCCGCCCCTCGGGCACCAGCACGCGCTCGACCTCGCGCAGCACGTTGTGCGGATCGGGCGTGAGTTCGAAGGTGTGCGGCAGGATCAGGAGATCGACGCTTTGCGATTCGAACGGCAGGGCCTCGGGCTCTGCGACGACCACGCGCGACTGCCAGCCAGGCATGTTCTCCGGCGCAGGGGTCTCGGTGCCCACATAACCCTTGAACGGCATCCGGTTCGCCCGCAACAGGTTCAGGTCGGCAAGGCCGACCTGCCAGGCGTAATATCCGAAGACATCCGCGACGGCCGCGTCGAACTGGGCCCGTTCCCAGGCCAGCACGTACTGGCCCGGCGGCGTCTGGAACCATTCGGCCAGTTCTACAATCGGCGGAGTTTCTTCTGCCACGTTTTTTCCTTCGAATCCCATGCAAGCCTTGACCGCCCCCGCAGGCGGCCGCGAACGCAACGCCGCGGTCTTGCCTTTGCCAGCCTTTTCCGACAACTACATCTGGGCAATCGTCCAGGACGGCCTGGCGGCTGTCGTGGACCCCGGCGAAGCCGGCCCCGTGTTGCAGTTCCTGGATCAGCATGGCTTGAAGCTGCGCGCCATTCTACTCACGCATCACCATGGCGACCATGTGGGCGGCGTGCTCGAATTGTCCCGCATCGAGGGCATCACCGTATATGGTCCGGCGCGCGAAAAGCTGCCGCGCTGCGACGTCCGTCTGGCCGAAGGCGACCGCGTGACGCTGCCGGAACTGGACCTGGACCTGACCGTGCTGGACGTCCCGGGCCACACCGCCGGGCACATCGCCTACGCCGGCCGCGCGGCCGGCGTCGAGCACGCGCTGTTCTGTGGCGACACGCTTTTCGCGGGGGGCTGTGGCCGGCTTTTCGAAGGCACCCCAGCGCAAATGTTTGATTCCTTGGAAAAATTTTCCGCTTTACCGCCGGATACAAAAGTTTTTTGCGCACACGAGTACACTCTAGCGAACCTTCGCTGGGCATCGGCCGTCGAACCGGCCAACCGCGACCTGCAAACGTGGCAACTGCGGGCCCAGCAATTACGCGCGGATGGTCACCCCACGCTTCCTTCGACCATCGGCCAGGAACGCGCGACCAATCCGTTCTTGCGCACGCAGCAGCCCGACGTCGTCCAGGCCGCCGCAAGCTGGGCCGGACGCCACCAGCAAACGCCGGTAGAGGTTTTTGCCTCCCTTCGTGAATGGAAGAACGATTTCAAGTGACCACCTGATGAATCTATCCCGACTCCTTCTGCCGCTCATGCTGGCAGTCCTCGCCGGTTGCGCAGGAACCAAAGCCCCCGATAGCAAGAACCTCACCACCAATTCCCAAGGCCGATACATCGCCCGGGACACTTCCCGCACGATCGACCTGACCAACCCGCCGGCCGACGCCTGGGACCGCATCCGCCGCGGTTTCGCGATCCCCAACCTGAATACCGACCTCTCCAAGCAGTGGACCGACTACTACGCGTCCCACCCCGAGGCGGTGCAGCGCATGGCGGAACGCGCGGGCAAATACCTGTACTTCATCGTCGACGAGATCAACCGCCGCGGTCTGCCGACCGAGCTGGCGCTGCTGCCCTTCGTGGAAAGCGCGTACAACCCGACGGCGCTGTCCCGCGCGCAGGCTTCGGGCCTGTGGCAGTTCGTGCCGGCCACGGGCCAGCATTTCAACCTGAAGCAGGACTGGTGGCGCGACGAGCGCCGCGATCCCATCGCCTCGACCAACGCGGCCCTGGACTACCTGGAAAAGCTGTTTGAAATGCAGGGCGACTGGTACCTCGCCCTGGCCTCTTACAACTGGGGCGAAGGCTCGGTGCAGCGCGCCATGGCCAAGAACGAGGCCGCCGGCCAGAACACCGACTACCTGTCGCTGAACATGCCGGACGAGACCCGCAACTACGTGCCCAAGCTGCAGGCCATCAAAAACATCATTGCGGATCCGCAGCGCTATGCCGTGGCCCTGCCGCCCGTTGGCAACACGCCGTACTTCGTGACGGTGCAGAAGAACAGCGACATCGACCTTGAAATCGCCGCCAAGCTGGCCGAAATGCCGCTGGACGAATTCAAGGCCCTGAACCCGTCCTTCAACCGCCCGGTCATCCGCGGCGACCATGGCCCCACCCTGCTGCTGCCGGCCGACCGCGTCGAAATCTTCAACGCCAACCTCACCAACTACAAGGGCGACCTGTCCGCCTGGAAGGTCTACCACTCCCGGCGCGGCGAGTCCTACGCGGCCATCGCCAAGCGCTTTGGCGTGTCCGAGGCTTCTCTGCGCGAGACCAACGACATCAGCCGCCGCCAGAAATCCGCGAACGGCCAGGCGCTGCTGGTGCCGGGCGACCCCGGCACGGGCGGCGTGCAGATCGCATCGCTGGCCCCGCCGGTGGGCGCGCTGGACGCGGCGCCGCAGGACAACAAGGCCGCCGCCCCGCGTGGCCGCACCACGCAGGCGCCCGCCGCCCGCGTTTCCAGCGCCCGCCCCAACGTCCGCAGCCACAAGGTCCGCCAGGGCGACACCCTGTTCTCGCTGGCCAAGCAATACGGCACCACGGTCGACGCGCTGCGTGCGCTCAACAACATCAAGGGCAGTGCCCTGAAGATCGGCACGCAGCTCCGCGTGCCGGGCACAAACGCGCGCGGGTAACCTCCCGCCATAATCGCCGCACACTCGGCGCGACACCCCGGCGCGGCACCCCGCAAGGGGGCCGCGCCGTCTCGCCCGCTGGACCGCCAAATTCCCTAAAATAGGCGGCCTCCAGAAGGGAAAAATTTCAAGGACACATCTATGGGCTTTCTCGCCGGCAAGCGCATCCTGGTCACCGGGGTGCTTTCCAACCGTTCCATCGCCTACGGCATCGCGCGCGCCTGTCATCAGCAAGGCGCCGAACTGGCGTTCACCTACGTGGGCGACCGCTTCAAGGACCGCGTCAGCGAATTCGCCGCCGAATTCGGCAGCAACATCGTGCTGCCCTGCGACGTGGCCGAAGACAGCCAGATCGACGGCGCCTTCGCCGAACTGGGCAAGCACTGGGACGGCCTGGACGGCCTGGTCCACTCCATTGGCTTCGCCCCGCGTGAAGCCATTGCCGGCAACTTCCTGGACGGCCTGTCGCGCGAAGGCTTTCGCATCGCCCACGACATCTCGGCCTACAGCTTTGCCGCCATGGCCAAGGCCGCGCTGCCCCTGATGGAAGGCCGCAACGGTTCCGTGCTGACGCTGACGTACCTGGGCGCCGAGCGCGTGGTTCCCAACTACAACACGATGGGTCTGGCCAAGGCGTCGCTTGAAGCCAGCGTGCGCTACCTGGCCACGGCGCTGGGCCCGCGCGGCATCCGTGCCAACGGCATCTCCGCCGGTCCGATCAAGACCCTGGCCGCCAGCGGCATCAAGGACTTCTCGGCCATCCTGAAGTTCGTGGAAAACCAGTCCCCCCTGCGCCGCAACATCACCATCGAAGACGTCGGCAACGTCGCGGCCTTCATGCTGTCGGACCTGGCTGCCGGCGTGACCGGCGAGATCACCCACGTGGACGGCGGCTTCTCGACCATCGTTCCGGGCATGGAAGAGTAAGACTTTCCTGGGGCGGGGCCTGGCGCCCCGCCTTGCCGAACGGGGCCGTTTTCTACGGCCCCTTCTCAGATTTCCTGTTTCTCAGTCCGGCCGCACGATCAGCGTGGACACCTGCACGTCCACGGCCGTCATCAGCTTGTGGATCGGGCACTTCTCGGCCACCGCCAGCAATTCGTCGATCTGCGCATCGGACAAGTCGCCGTGCAGCGTCAGCTTGGCGGTCAGACGGTAGATGCCACGGCGTTCCTCGCTGGCATCGCGCACCACTTCCACCCCCACCGATTCCAGCGGCAGGCCCTTGCGCTGCGCGTAGACCATCAGCGTCATCGCCTTGCAGCCGCCCAGCGCGGTATCGAAGTAATCGTGCGGATCCGGCCCCTCGCCTTGCGGCTTGGGCATGTCCAGCGGCAGGTCGTGGCCTTCGGCCGTTGCGGTGAATTGCAGGGACTGGGGCGCATTCTGGCGCACGCGGATGCTCATGGGTCGGTTCTCCTGTGTTGGGACTACCAGGGACAGCCTTGGATGATCTGGCTGCGCCTGCGTGGGGCGGCCGGTCGGCCGGCGACAAGGACGGTTGTAGCACTTGCCGCAGCCTTCCGGGGCCGGATCAACCGCCTGACGGTTAGCTGAACTTCCTGCGACGGCCACGGTCCGATATCCCTGACCGACCGTTTTACAGGAGGCCGCATGAGCGCCCGGCAATTACTTGATCAACTGTTGCAGTCCGGACAAGGGCTGCTTTCCGACACGACGAACCGCGTGCAGAACGCCACGGGCGGCAAGGGATCGTCCCTGCTTTCCGGCTTGGGCGGCGGCGCCCTGGGCGCAGGCGCCCTCGGCCTCTTGATGGGCAGCAAGAAGGCCCGCAAGATCGGCGGCAAGGTCGCCATGTACGGCGGCATGGCCGCGCTGGGCGCATTGGCCTATCGCGCCTACGGCGACTGGCAGCGCAAGCAGGCGGGCGCGCCCACTGCCCCGCCCCAGACGCTGGACCGCCTGCCCGCCCCCGAGGCCGAACAGCACAGCAACGCCGTCCTCACCGCCATGATCGGCGCGGCCAAGGCCGACGGCCACATCGGCCCCGAGGAGAAAACCCTGCTGGAAACGGAACTGGCCAAGCTGTCATCCGACGCCCAGGACCGCCGCTGGCTGGAAGCCGAGCTGTCCCGTCCGCTGGATCCCAGCGTCATTGCCCAGTCGGCCAAGACGCCCGAAATGGCGGCGGAAATGTACCTGGCCAGCCTGCTCGTCGTGGACGAGGAAAGCTACATGGAGCGCGCGTACCTGGATGAGCTGGCGCGTCAGCTCAAGCTGGAACCGGGCCTGAAGGAGCAATTGGAGCAGCACGCCAAAGCGGCTGTCTGATAACAGCGGCTGACGCTGCAACCGTAGTTCCAGCCCCCTCCGCGGCCGATTCCGCGCATCACGCGCCGGATCGGCCGCTTTGCCGTTCAATCTGCCCGCAATCCGATCGCCTCGGTCAGCGCCGTATAGCGGTCGATGTCCGCGCCGATCATCTGCTGAAACTCTTGCGGCGAGCTGCTGGCAGGCGTAAAGCCCTGCTCACGCAGTGCGGCCTGCACATCCGGCCGCCGCACGATCTTCCCCACCGCCGCATTCAGCTTGTCGACCACTGCCGGCGGCGTCGCCGCCGGGGTCAACAGGCCGTGCCACTGATCCAGCGCATAGCCTGACACGCCCTGCTCGGCCACCGTCGGCACGGTGGGCATGAGCGGTGACCGCGCGGGCGACGTCACGGCCAGCGCGCGCAGCTTGCCCGCGGCGATCAACGGCGCCGCGCTGGAAGCCGTCACTACCCCCACGCCCACCTGCCCCGCCATCACGTCGGTCAGCGCCGGGCCGCATCCCTTGTACGGCACCTGCTGCATCACCGCGCCCGTCTTGCGCGACAGCATCTCGCCCGCCAGATGCTGCGGTGTGCCGTTGCCGCACGTCGCAAACGCCAGCGGCTTGTCCGGCACGGCGGCCACGATCACGTCATCAAGATTGCGCAAAGGGGACGCCGCCGGCACGACAAACACCGAGGGCACGAAAGCCACATTGATGACCGCCGAAAAATCCCGCTTCGGCGAGAAGCCCAGATTGCGATAGACGCCCGGGTTGATCGCAAACGAGCTGTTCACCATCAGCAGCGTGTAGCCGTCCGGCGGCGACTCGGCCACGATCCGGGCACCGATGTTGCCGCTGGCGCCCGGCCGGTTCTCCACCACCACCGGCTGACCCAACGACTCCTGCAGACTGGCGCCGATGCGGCGTGCAAGCAGATCGGTCCCGCCGCCGGGCGGAAACGTCACGACGATCGTGATGGGATGCGACGGATACGACGCATCGCCCGGCGCCTCGCCCGAGGGCGGATTACCGCAGGCGGTCAGCGACAGCACAACAAGCGTAAGAGACGAAAGCAGCAGGCGTTTCATGTTCGCGACCAATAAAATGTCAGGCGTCCAGACCAATGTCCAGCACCTTGGCGCTGTGCGTCAGCCAACCCACGGCGATCTGGTCCACGCCGGTAGCGGCCACGGCCGCCGCGGTTTCGGGCGTGATCCGGCCCGAGGCTTCCGTAATCGCCCGGCCCCGCGCCATCGCGACGGCGCGGCGCAGGTCATCCAGGCTCATGTTGTCCAGCAGCACCACGTCTACGCCCAGCGACAGCGCCACTTCAAGCTGCTCCAGCGTGTCCACTTCCAGCTCGATCTTCACCATGTGGCCCACGCCGGCGCGCGCCCGTTCGACGGCCGTCGCCACGCTGCCGGCCAGCGCAATGTGGTTGTCCTTGATGAGCACCGCGTCGTCCAGCCCATGACGGTGATTGCTGCCGCCGCCCACGCGCACCGCGTACTTCTGCACCGCCCGCAGCCCCGGCATGGTCTTGCGCGTGCACGTGACACGCGCGCCGAAATCCGAGATGGCCCGGGCGATCGACGCCGTGGCTGTCGCCACGCCGCTCAGGTGACACAGAAAATTGAGCGCCACCCGCTCCGCGCTAAGCATCGCGCGCGCATTGCCCTGGATGCGCGCGATCTCCATCCCGGGCTCGAGATCGCTGCCATCGCGGCGCGACACCGTGAATGCCAGGTTCGGGTCCATCGTGCGGAACGCCAGCCGGGCCAGATCCAATCCCGCCAGCACGCCCTCCTGCCGCGCCACGAGCCGCGTTTCGGCCGTGGCATCGGCCGGCACGATGGCGTCGGTCGTCAGGTCGCCAGCGCGGCCCAGGTCCTCCAACAACGCCGCCCGCACGAGCGGCTCCAGCATGACGTCCGGCAGCGGCGGAACGGGAAGGCGATCGGCTGCGAGAGGCTTTGCGGCTTTAATGCTCATTTTGAGTATTTGTAGCGTAAAAAAAGGCGCGCAAGAATTGCGCACCAATTATGCTAATTATGAGTATAAGCCTTGTCAAGCATCAAACGACGCGCGACACCGGCAGCTTGCTGCCTGCAATGGCCCGCTCCAACAGCACGTCGCGCCGGAACCGGAACAGTTTGGCGGGCCGGCCGGCGGTGCCGGTCGCCATGGCGCCGGTCTCTTCGACCAGATCCTGCTGTTCGATGAAGCGGCGGAAGTTCTGCTTGTGCAACCCACGCCCCGCCAGCGCCTCGACCGCCATCTGCAGCTGCAACAGCGTGAACTCGTCCGGCATCAGTTCAAACACCACCGGGCGGTACTTGATCTTGGCGCGCAGCCTCGCAATGCCGGTGGCCAGGATGCGCCGGTGGTCGTGGCGCATCGGCTGTCCGGGTACCACCGCGGTTTCGCCGGTGCGCCGCACCGCCTCGGGCACCAGCCCGGCTTCGAACAACAGTTCGTAGCGCTGCAGCACCATGTCCTCATTCCACGCCGCGCCATCCAGTCCAAAGGTGATCGCCGCGCGCTGCTGGCGGCGCGCGCGGACCGATGCGTCCGCGCTGCCTTCGCACCACGCGGTGAGCCGCGGCACGATCACCTCCTCGACGAGCGCCGGCGTGCCCGCGCGGCGGTCTTCCCACGGAAAGTAGCGATACCAGTCCTGCCAGCCGACTTGCGCAACGCCCGTCTCGCCCGCTTCGCGCGTGAGGCCCAGGTAGCTGACCGAGATGACCCGCCCGCCGGACTCATCCGAGCGATCGCCGTCCGCAAAGGTATACAGCTGCTCGACATACCCCAAAGGATGATGCGTCTGCGCCTCGACCCAATCGCGCAGGCCGGCCTGCAGCGACCGGTGCGACAACTCGAACGGCCCGGCCGGCAACGCCCTGGCATCGTCCGTCGTCAGCACCCGCGGCTCGCCGTTGGTCACCGCAACCAGCACGGCAACGAGTTCAGCATGGACGGAGCGTTCGACGGATTCGGTCAAGGTGGGCGTGGGGGTATCGAGGATGGGCGGTCGGCAGAAAATGGCGGCGCGAAGCTCGAGATTATAAGGACGCAGTGTGGCAAGTTTTGATGGCCTCGTCCTGCAACAGCCCCTTGCAATCGTGACATCCAGAACGCTGCCTCACCGGGATGGGGGTTCTAAGATGGACCAATGTCCAGGCGCGGCGCCATCCTGGCCTCGCGCGCAGTCGGAGCAATCGCCATGCTGAAAACCACCCCTGATCCCACCACTGCGTCCAAGGGTGCGGACGAACAAAAGCCCCCGACCGACCCGCGCAAGGGTACGGAGACCCTGCCCATGCCGGATGAAAGCAACGTCGTCGCAGGCATGCCGCGGCGGGGCCGCGCCATTGCGGAACCCGGGGAGCCGGGTGTCATCACGCCGGAAGACGACGTGCTGGATACGTCGTACGACACACCCAAGACGTGACACGCACGGTGTTCCGCGCATAGGGATCGCCGGCGCAAAGCCGGCGATCCCTCAGTCCAGCTTCACCTTCGCACCCTCGATCACAGGCTTCCACTTCTGGTAGTCCTGCTTGATGGTCGCCGCGAACTGTTCCGGCGACGTGGGCATGGCCTGCGCGCCCTGAGCCGCCAAGGCCTCCTGCATCGCCGGCAATGCCAGCACCTTGTTGAGCTCCGTGTTCAGCGTCTGGATGATGGGCTTGGGCGTCTTGGCGGGCGCCAGCAATCCATACCAGACCCGTACGTCAAAGCCGGGATAACCCAGTTCCGCCACGGTCGGCACGTCGGGCAGCGCCGGGCTGCGCTGCGGCGAGGTGACGGCCAGCGCGACCGCGCTTCCGGCTTTGAGCTGCGGCGCCGCCGACGGGATGGACGTGAAGATCACCGGCACCTGCCCGCCCAGCAGATCCGCCATGGCGGGCCCCGACCCCTTGTACGGCACGTGGACCAGCTTGACGTCCGCGCGCTGCTGGAGCAGTTCGGCAGCCAGGTGCGTGATGGTGCCGGCGCCGGGCGACCCGTAGTTGACGGCCCCCGGCGCCTTGCGGGCCGCTTCGATCAGCGCCTGCAAGGTCTGGTAGGGACTGGATTTGCCCGCCACGATGACCAGGGGCGCTTCGCCCACGATGCCAATCGGCGCAAAGTCCTTGATCGGGTCGTAGGAAAGCTTGCTGTAGATGGAAGGCGCCACCGCCAGGTTGTCGACCTGCCCCATGACGATCTCATAGCCGTCCGGCTTGGCCCGCGCGGCCGCGCCGATGCCGATGGTGCCGCCTGCGCCCGGCCGGTTCTCGGCCACCACGTTCCATTTGGTCGTCTCGCCCAGCTTGGCGCTCACTGTGCGCGACAGGAAGTCCGTGCCGCCGCCTGGCGTGAACGGCACGATGATGCGGATGGGTTGATTCGGGTAGGACTCTTGGGCGTGGGCGCCTGCCGCGACGCCCAGCACGCAAGCTGAAAGCAGAAGGTTGCGTAGCATGTCGTTTGTCTCCGTCGTTATTGCTTTATGGGCAGGCTGTGTCGCCTTGGTGGTCCTGCCGCGGCGCATTCAGATGACGCCGCGTTCCTGCAAACCGCGGATGTCGTCCTGCGCGAATCCGAATCGCAGCAGCACATCACGAGTATCGGCGCCCAGCGCGGGCGCGGCTTGCACGGGCCGGGCTTCGGCCTGCGCAAACTTGATCGGGAAGCCCAGCATCCGCACATCGCCGTGGCCGCCATGCGGCACGTCGATGGCCATGCGCTGGTCCTGCACCTGAGGATCCTCGAACACTTCCTGCAGGTTCAGCACCTGACCGCACGGCACGCCGAACCGGTTCAGGCGTTCGATCCAGTGGGCGCTGGTGTGCTGACGCGTGCGCGTCTGGATGGCCTCGGTGATGGCACCACGATTGCGCATGCGATCGGCGTTCGTCGCAAAACGGGGATCGGCGCGCAGTTCCGATAGCTCCAACGCGTCCAGCAGCTTGTGATAGACGACGTCGTTGCTGGGCGCGATTGCGACCTGCCCGTCGGCCGTCTCGAACAGCCCGTAGGGCGACGCGATGCCGTGATCGTTGCCCGTGCGCGCAGGCAGCCGGCCGTCGGCAAAATAGTTCGACGCCTGAAAGCTCAAGAGGCCGATCATGCTGCCCAGGAGGCTCACGCTGACGCTGTCACCCTGCCCGGTGCGCTCGCGCCGCAGCAGTGCCGCCACGATGCCGAGCGCGCCATTCATGCCGGCCACCAGATCGCTGATGGGGGGGCCCGCGCGCATGGGCGGCTGACTTTCCGCGCCATTCAGGCTCATGAACCCGCTCATCGCCTGCGCGATGAAATCGAATGCCGGCCGGTCGCGATAAGGCCCCGTCGTACCAAAGCCGTTGATGCTGCAATGAATGATGTCGGGCTTGAGCGCCTTGAGCGCCTCGTCGCCCAGCCCCATCTTCTGCATTACGCCCGGCCGGTAGTTCTCGACGATGACATCGCATTCGGCGATGAGGCGCCGCAGCACGGCCTTGCCTTCCTCGCTGTAAAGGTCGAGCGTGACAGATTTCTTGTTGCGGTTGTAGTTGGCGAAGTACCAGCTCAGGCCGTCGCGTATCACGCCCTGGGCGCGCACCGGGTCGCCTTCGCCCGGCGTCTCGATCTTGATGACCTCTGCGCCCATGTCGGCAAGCAGAGAGGTGCAGAACGGACCCGAGATGATGCGGGTCAGGTCCAGAATGCGGAATCCGGATAAAGGCATGGGTTCTTTTGAATCCAGGGTTGCGGAAATCAGCCGACGGCGGCCACGGCGCCGTCGTAATCGTGCAAGGCAAGACGCGGCCCGGCCTTCATCACCTGTCCTGACAACCGGCGCTTCATCACCTGCTCAAGATGCCGCGACGCCTGGATCAGCGCCGCCAGGTCGATGCCCGTCTCGATGTCCATCTCGTGCAGCAGGTTGACCGTGTCCTCGGTGCAGACATTTCCCGTCGCCCCGGGCGCGAAAGGACAGCCGCCCAAGCCGCCCAGCGACGATTCAAAGGATGTGATGCCGGCATGCAGCCCCTCGACCACATTCACCAGCCCGAGGCCGCGCGTGTTGTGAAAATGCAGCGAAAAGTCCATGGCCGGAAACGCGGCGCGCAGCGCGTCCACCGTCTTGCGCACCAGCCGCGGCGTCGCCATGCCCGTCGTGTCGCCGAGCGTGACGGCGTCGAAATCCAGGCGGGCAAACTCGGCCACGATGGTCTTCAACGTGGCGATATCGACATCGCCTTCAAACGGACAACCGAAAGCGACCGCGATGGCGCCCTTGCGCCGCATGGGATGTTCCTGCAACAGCGCCGCCACATCCTCGATGTCGCGCAGCGATTGCTCCACGGACCGGTTCAGGTTCTTTCTGTTGTGGCTTTCGCTGGCCGACAGGAACACCACGACCTCATCGGCACGCGATGCCAGCGCGCGTTCAACGCCGCGCGGGTTCGGCGCCAGCGCGCTCAACACGACGCCCGGCCGCTTGTCCGCCAGCGCCAGCAACTCCGCGGCGTCGCGCATCTGCGGCACCGCCCGGGGCGACACGAACGAGGTTGCCTCGATGTGGCGCACGCCGGCGGCAATCAGTTCATTCAGGATGGCAGCCTTGGTGTCGGTGGGCACGAACTCGGACTCGCTTTGCAGTCCGTCCCGCAGTCCCACCTCCACGATCTGCACTCGGCTTGGAAGGCTCACGTCTCTCTCTCCTCGCGCCCGCGCGGCGGGCGGTCCATGGGCTTGATGAGCCATCTTCCGAGGTCCGCCGGCGTGGCACAAATCGCGATTCTTCAGCGGGGCATCGCCATTCGCGATGGCTGCGCGCGGCGGCGCCTGCATTGGCCGTCCGGATTTTGCTACGCAACATCCGGATCCGAATCCGGAAAGACCTGCCTCAATTGCTGGAGGCGGCGGCCTCTTGCAGCAGGTGCTCCATCAGCAACCTGGCAGCGCCGGACAGGGGCTCATTGCTGCGCACGCACAACTTGAGCTGGCGACGCGCCCACGCGTCCGTCAAAGGGATAATCCGTAGATCGCCGCAATCGAAGAGGGACAGCGCCTCCACGGGCACGATGCCAATGCCCAGCTCGCAGCGCACCATCGACACCAGCGCATCGTATGACGTGACCTGGAACCGCAGCCGCACCGTCCGATTGATGGCTGCCGCCTCGCGCGTGAACAGGTAGTTCGCCGCGCTGCCCCGGTGCATGCCGACGTGGTCGTATTCCAGCGTGTCGGCAAACGCCACGCGCTCCCGCGCAGCCAGCGGATGAGACCGGTTGGCCAGCAGCGTCATCACATCGCGCCGGTACGGAAAACTCTGCAGCCCGCTGTCGTCGTCGGTCTGGGTATAGATACCGATATCGCTCATGTTCTGCTGCACCGCTCGCGTCACCGCGGAACTGACGTTCTCCTCCAGATCGATCTGCACGCCGGGGTGCAGCGTCAGAAAGCGCCGCAGATCCTGGGGCAGGAACTGCGTGATGGAAGAGAGGTTTGCCGCGATGCGCACATGCCCGCGCACGCCCGACGAAAAATCGCGGATCTCGTCGGTGAGGCCGCGCGCCTGATGCAGCAGCGCCCGCGCATGGCGCGCCAACGCATGCCCCGCGCCCGTCGCCGCCACCCCTCGAGCATGCCGCGTGATCAGCACCACATCCAGGATGCGCTCCAGCTCCGACAGCCGCTTGCTCAGCGCCGAGGGCGCAATGTGCTCACGCGCGGCGGCCGCGGCAATGCTGCCCTCTTCGACCACGGCCACAAAGACCTGCAGGCTGTAGAGATCCAGGCGAGGCGCGGATGATCGAATCGGCAGGTCGAAAGTCATGGCACGAGCGTACCGTAACGATTCCCGGAAATGCAAAAGGCCCCGGTCTCTGGGAGATCGGGGCCTTTTTTGGCTTGGCCGCTTTTTAGCGGGCTTGGCGGCCTTGCCAGGATTCCTGGCGGACAGAGGGGGATTCGAACCCCCGATACGCTTTTGACGTATACACGCTTTCCAGGCGTGCGCCTTCAACCACTCGGCCACCTGTCCTACTGCACTTCCAGGGGCCTTTCGGTGCTGATGAAGGGCGCTGCTGAAAATGCGAATCCGCGATTCTAGCAGAATCGGCAACAGCACAGCAAGCGGGCAAACAAAAAGGGACGCACTACGCGCGTCCCTTCCCCTGCCGGCGCCATTACTTCGACGCGGGCGGGTCCTGCTCCCGGTAGGAGCTGATCGTGCCGTCCGGTTCGGTTTCTTCCAGCCGGACGCGGAATCCCCATAGACGTGCCAGATGCTTCATGACCTGTTCGGCATCTTCACCGGCCAGCGGTCGGCCGCGGCTCTTCAAGTGGCGCAGCACCAGCGAGCGGTCGGTGTCGCGGTTGAAGCGGACGACCTGGATGTCGGGCACCAGGTTGTCGCGATTGTGCTGCGCAGCGAGCAGGCGCCGGATGTCGCGGTAGCCCTCGTCGTCGTGGATCGCGGCCACTTCCAGCTTGGGGTTGGCCTGGTGGTCCGAGATCGCGAAGAAGCGGAATTCGCGGATCAGGCGCGGGGACAGATACTGCGAGATGTAGGACTCGTCCTTGAAATTACGCATGGCGAAGTCCAACGTCTTCAACCAGTCGCCGCCCGCGATGTCGGGGAACCAGCGGCGGTCTTCGGGCGTGGGCGCTTCGCAGATGCGGCGGATGTCCGACATCATTGCAAAGCCCAGCGCGTACGGGTTGATGCCGCCATAGCCGCGCTCGTCAAAGCCGCGCTGGCTGACGACGTTGGTGTGGCTTTGCAGGAACTCCATCATGAAGCCGTCGTTCACCAGACCCTTCTCGTGCAGGCGGTTCAGGATCGTGTAGTGCCAGAACGTGGCCCAGCCTTCGTTCATGACCTTGGTCTGGGTCTGCGGATAGAAATACTGCGCGACCTTGCGGACGATGCGCACCAGCTCCTTCTGCCACGGGGCCAGCTTGGGCGAGTACTTC
Source organism: Achromobacter sp. ACRQX (assembly GCF_022346505.1). NCBI lineage: Bacteria > Pseudomonadati > Pseudomonadota > Betaproteobacteria > Burkholderiales > Alcaligenaceae > Achromobacter > Achromobacter sp. ACRQX. The sequence goes on along the minus strand of NZ_JAKRML010000014.1, from coordinate 94,835 downwards.
TCGATGAAGTACAGCAGGTTTTCCTCGGGCTCGGGCGGAAACACGGACGCCGCGACGCGCGTGTCCTTGTCCGCTTCGATGCGCGGCAGCGTGCGCCACAGGTCGTTGTACTGCAGGCGCGCGTGTTCCTCGCGCTCGGCCTGGCGGGTGGCCTCTTCCTTGAAGGAGACCGGCGTGGGACGCTTGTAGCGGTCGACGCCGTGATGCGACAGCGCATGGCACGAGTCCAGCAGCGACTCCACGGCGTCGATGCCGTAGCGGTCTTCGCACGCCATCACGTACTTGCGCGCGAACACCAGGTAGTCCAGCACGCCGTCGGCGTCTGTCCATTGCCGGAAGAGATAGTTGCCCTTGAAGAAGGAATTGTGCCCGTAGCAGGCGTGCGCGATCACCAGCGCCTGCATCGGCATGGAATTCTCTTCCATGAGGTAAGAAATGCACGGGTTGGAATTGATGACGATTTCGTACGCCAGCCCCTGCATGCCGCGTCGGTAGTACTGCTCGTTGCGGATGAATTCCTTGCCGTACGACCAATGCGGGTAGCCAATAGGCAAGCCCGCCGACGCGTACGCGTCCAGCATCTGTTCCGAGGTGATGACCTCGATCTGGTTCGGATACGTGTCCAAGCCATATTCGCGCGCAATCTGCGAGATCGCGTCGTCATAGGTCTGGATCAGTTCGAACGTCCATTCGGAACCCTGCGAGATCGGCCGGACACCGCCGTCCGATCCCGGCTCCACGAGCGCACCCATGTTGGCGTTCATGCGGTCTCCTTCTTGAACAGGTCGTGGAACACGGGAAAGATTTCCCCGCGGTCGCAAATGCGCCGCATGACGAAGTGCGGTTCCAGTTTCTGTTCATACTCGGCCCACAGACTGCTCTTGCGGGCTTCCTGCGAGTCGGGGATTTCGATGTAGGCAAAGTAGCGCGACGAAGGCAGCAGATGCTCGGCCAGGAATCGTGCGCTCTTGCCCGCATCGGCGCCAAACGAGTCGCCGTCGCTCGCCTGCGCCGCGTAGACGTTCCACGCGGACGGCGGATAGCGCTTTTCCAGGATCTCGCGCATCAGCTCCAATGCCGACAACACGATCGTGCCGCCGCTCTTGGGGTCGTAGAAGAACGTGTGCTCGTCCACTTCCTCGGCGTTGTCGGTGTGGCGGATGAACACCAGATCGACGTGCTCGTACTTGCGCGACAGAAACAGGTAGAGCAGCGTGAAGAAGCGTTTGGCCAGATCCTTCTTGCCCTCGTCCATCGAGCCGGACACGTCCATCAGGCAGAACATGACGGCGCGCGCCATGGGGATGGCGACCGACACGCGGTTGCGATAGCGCAGATCCAGGTCGTCCAGAAACGGCACGCGCGCCAGACGCTCGCGGCAATCCTCGACCTCCTGTTCCAGCTCGCGGATTCGAGCCTGCGACACACCCGCAGCCTTGGCCTCTTCCAGCGCGTCCTCGGCATCGCGCAGGTCGGCACGCGCCTTCACGCCCAGCGACACGCGACGCGCCAGCGATGACTTCAGCGTGCGGCTGATGCTCAGCGTGCTGGGCGAGCCGGTGGTGGTGTAGCCGGCGCGCTGCCACTTTTTCTGGCTGACTTCGCCCAGCTGGTTGCGCGCCAGGTGCGGCAGTTCCAGATCCTCGAAAAAGAGGTTCAGAAATTCGGCGCGCGACAGGCTGAAGGTGAACTGGTCCACCGATTCACCTTCACCCGGCTCGGAGCCGCCCTCGCCCTGCCCGCCCTGCGGCCGGTCGAAGGTGTCGCCCTTGGCGAATTCGCGGTTGCCCGGATGCACCATTTCGCGGTCGCCGCCCGCGCCGTGCCGGAATGTCGGCTCGGAAATATCGCGGGCGGGCAGATTGATCTCACCGCCTTGATCCATGTCCTGGATCGAGCGGTCACGGATCATCCCGTGTACCGCCTTGCGGATCTGATCCTTGTAACGCCGCAGAAAGCGTTCCCGGTTAACGGCGCTCTTGTTGCGACCGTTAAGACGGCGATCGATCAGTGAATTCATGATTCACCTCGCTCAGGAAGACTTCCTCACACGGAGATACCACTCGCACAGCAGCCTGACCTGCTTTTCCGTGTAGCCCTTCTCCACCATCCGGTCGACGAAGCTCTGGTGTTTCGTCTTGTCCTCGGCCGAGGCCTTGGCGTTGAACGAAATCACCGGCAGCAGGTCTTCCGTGTTCGAGAACATCTTCTTCTCGATCACTTCGCGCAGCTTTTCATAGCTGGTCCAGTTCGGATTGCGGCCGCTGTTGTTGGCGCGCGCCCGCAGCACGAAGTTCACGATCTCGTTACGGAAGTCCTTGGGATTGGCAATGCCTGCGGGCTTCTCGATCTTTTCCAGTTCATCGTTCAGCGCGCTGCGGTCGAAGCTTTCGCCGGTTTCAGGATCGCGGAACTCCTCGTCCTGGATCCAGCAGTCGGCAAACGTGACGTAGCGGTCGAAGATGTTCTGGCCGTATTCGGAGTAGGACTCCAGGTAAGCGGTCTGAATCTCCTTGCCGATGAACTCCGCGTAACGCGGCGCCAGGAAGCCCTTGATGAATTCCAGATAGCGCCGGCGGATTTCGTCGGGATAGTCTTCGCGGCCGATGCGCTGCTCCAGCACGTACATCAGGTGCACCGGATTGGCGGCCACTTCGGTCTGGTCGTAGTTGAAGACGCTGGAAAGGATCTTGTACGCGAAACGCGTGGAGACGCCGGTCATGCCTTCATCCGTGCCCGCGTAGTCCTTGTATTCCTGCAGCGCCTTGGCTTTGGGATCGACGTCCTTCAGGCTTTCGCCGTCGTAGACCCGCAGCTTGGAATAGATGCTGGAATTCTCGGGTTCCTTCAAGCGTGTCAGCACCGAGAACTGCGCCATCATGTCCAGCGTACCGGGCGCGCACGGCGCTTCGGACAGCGAGCTGTGATGCAGCAGTTTTTCGTAGATGCGGACCTCTTCGGACACCTGCAAGCAGTAAGGCACCTTGACGATATAGATACGGTCAAGGAACGCCTCGTTGTGCTTGTTGTTGCGGAAGGTCTGCCATTCCGATTCGTTCGAGTGGGCCAGGATCGTGCCGTTGAACGGGATGGCCGAGAAGCCTTCCGTGCCCTTGAAGTTACCTTCCTGGGTAGCCGTCAACAGCGGATGCAGCATCTTGATCGGGGCCTTGAACATTTCCACGAACTCGAGCAGACCCTGGTTCGCCAGGCACAAGCCACCGGAATAGCTGTACGCGTCCGGGTCGTCCTGCGAATGGCGGTCGAGCTTGCGGATATCAACCTTGCCCACCAGCGACGAAATGTCCTGGTTGTTTTCGTCGCCCGGTTCGGTCTTGGCGATGGCGATCTGCCGCAACACCGACGGATTCAAACGCACCACACGGAACTTCGAGATGTCGCCGTCGAACTCCTTCAGGCGCTTGACTGCCCACGGCGACATGATGCCGGTCAGGTAGCGCTTGGGGATGCCGTATTCCTTTTCGAGCGTGTCGCCGAATCGCTCCGGATGGAACAGCCCGAGCGGCGATTCGTTCACCGGCGATCCCTTCAACGCGTAGATGGGAAAACTTTCCATCAGCGCCTTGAGCCGTTCCGCGATGGACGACTTGCCGCCGCCCACCGGCCCCAGCAGATAGAGGATTTGCTTACGCTCTTCCAGTCCCTGCGCGGCGTGTTTGAAGAACGCGACGATCTGTCCGATCACGTCCTCCATGCCGTAGAACTCCTGGAACGCGGGATAGCGCCGGATGGTCCGGTTGGAAAACAAACGGGAAAGACGTGGGTCGTTGCGCGTATCCACGATTTCAGGTTCACCGATCGCGGCAAGCATGCGCTCAGCGGGGCTGGCGTAGGCCATGGGATCGCGCTTGGCGAGGCTCAGATACTCCTCGAGCGAGAGCTCTGATTCCTGCTCTCTTGCATACTGCGACTTGAAGCCTTCGACGATGTTTTGCACGGAAACCTCCTACATACAACACGCGAAAAATTCAATACGTCCCTACATGCCCATTGTGCATCAGCGCCTGCGAATTACTAAACAACTTCGCTGTTGGCGTTTTCGGCAAGTTGTTATGTTGCTTTCGCCACACATCAACCATAAGCACGATCGGACCCTTTGTGTTTAGGCTGCACCCCTTTCGCACTAGTTCCGTCAGGGATTGCAACTAACGTGAGCAAGTTAACTCGTCGTCTCGAGCATAGACCCGCATATAGCGTGCCTGACGCAACCGCACATGAAATGGTCGGCAACGAAACGACGGAATGAGCGATATCCGATGGATTCTTGTTGGCCCGGGATAAACCCGGAGCGTTCGCCATGCGATCGCAGCGAACGGGCTGAACGGCGCTGGGCGACTTCGTTCAGTGGCGTGCCGGTCGGTGTTGAACTGCGCCGATTCGCGGCACGGGAATCCGTGGTGACGAGGGCGCGAAGCGGCTGTGCGGGTGGTCCGTGAGCGCGTAGCGCCAAGTCATGCTGCTTATGCTAAGCCCGTGACTCTTTTGTGGCAATTCATTTTGCGCGAATAATTGCTCGTGTAATCACGCGAAACGCCTTCGTGCGCGGTGTGGTGCGCGCCCACCGCGCATGCCGATCCGCACGCATCGATAGGGTGAATCGTGCAGACGCAAGCTGTGCGCGGCTTTCAAACGATTGGCAGCCGAACGCGCGGAGTGCTAACAGCAAATCCGTTACGACAACGTGGGCAACGCGACGCTTTCCATCAATTGCCGCCACGTGCCTGCCACGCGCGCGCGCACAGACAGATCGGCGCCAACGCGCGCGATATCGGTAAATTCGTAGCGCCGCGCGGCGTCCAGGTGTTCGAGCATCGGCAAGCGCACCATGCCCGCCGCGTCGCCCAGCAGCACCGGCGCCAGATACAACAACAGTTCGTCGACGCAGCCGGCCGACACCAGCGCACCGCTCAGGCCCGCGCCTGCCTCGACGTGAACCTCGTTGAACTGTTGCTCTGCCATCCAGCGCATCATGGCAGGCAGATCGACGCGGCCAGGTTCCGTGCCCGGCAAGCACACTACGCGCGCATTCTTGTCCGCCAGGCGCGCTGCCTTCGCGGCATCTTCGCGCGCGGTGAACACGATGACCTCTGCGCCATCGAACAGCCGCGCGGTCTCCGGGATCTGGAATTGGCCGTCCACGACGGCCTTGCGCGGCTGGCGCGGCGTATCGACGTCGCGCACGTTCAGCTGCGGATCGTCCTTGAGCACGGTGCCCATGCCGGTCAGCACGACGCAGCTGCGCGCCCGCCAGCGGTGTCCGTCGGCCCGCGCTTCCGGTCCGGTGATCCATTGCGACATGCCGTTATGGAGCGCACTGCGGCCGTCCAGCGACGCCGCCATCTTCATCCACACCCACGGCAGGCCGCGGCTCATACGCGAAATGAAGCCGGCGTTCACCGCCAGCGCTTCTTCGCGGCAGACGCCGGTCGTCACCGCGATGCCCGCTTCGCGCAGCCGCGCCAGCCCCTGCCCGTTGACGAGCGGATTCGGATCACCCATGGCGACCACCACGCGCGCCGGCCGCGCCGCCAGCACCGCATCGACGCATGGCGGCGTGCGGCCGAAGTGGCTGCACGGTTCCAGCGTGACATACAGCGTGGAACCGGCGACCGTCTCGCCACGCGCTTGCGCATCGCGCAGCCCGCAGATTTCCGCGTGCGGGCCGCCCGGCGGCTGCGTCGCGCCTTCGCCCAGCACGCGGCCGTCACGCACGATCACGCAGCCGACCCGAGGGTTGGGCGCGGTGGTGAACATGACGGTGTGCGCCAGCGCCAGGGCGCGTCGCATCCAGAAGAGATCGTCAGAGTCGCGGGTAATGTCCATGCCGAGGATTGTATGTCCGCCGCGCACGAATCTGCCGCGCGGTCCGGGCGCTTTCCGGCTGCCACCCCGCCATGTCCGTTTTGGGCCGCCGGCCGTCTTGGAACGCGCTCGCGGATCCGGCCAATCGGGAGTAAAAATGGCGTCACCCCCACGAATCCATGGCCAGGAGGCCCGGAAATGAAACAGGCACTTATCGTCATCGACGTCCAGGAATCCTTTCGCCAACGTCCGTTTTGGGACGAATCGGAGTATCCGGCGTTCATTTCGCAGATCCAGCCGCTGATCGACGCCGCCGCCGCGAAGGACATGCCGGTCCTGCAGGTATTCCACACCAGCCCCGCCGACGACCCCGCCAATCCGTTTTCGCTCGCCTCCGGCCACGTCAGGACGCTCAAGGAGTTGCGAATTTCTCCCACGGCGGTGTTTCACAAGACAGCGCATTCGTCGCTGTACGCCAAGGACGAGCATGGCGCCTCGCTGCACGATTGGCTGGTCAAACACGGCGTCGAAGGCATCATCGTGGCCGGCATCCGCACGGAACAGTGCTGCGAAACGACGTCGCGCCATGCCAGCGACGCCGGCTTCAAGGTGGTGTTTCCCACCGATGCCACGCTGACCTTTGCCATGCAAAGCCCGTCCGGCAGGAACTACACGCCGGCCGAGATCCGCGACCGGACCGAGCTGGTCCTGCAGGGCCGCTTTGCCCGCATCGTGCGCGCGGCCGACGCGCTGGCCGCGTAGCGTCCGGCGGGAGGCGCAGATGATCCCGGTGTATTTCGTGGTGCCGCGGGGCATCGTCCTGCTGGACCTCGCGGGTCCGGCGGAAGCCTTCCGCGTGGCCAACAAGCTGTGTCCGGGCACGTTCACGCAGCATTTCTGCGGCCCTTCCCGCGACGTCGAAAGCGGCATTCCGGGCCTGCATTTGGCGCACGTGCAACCGCTGCCGGCGGCCGTGCCCCGCAATGCGCTGGTCATCATCTCGGGCGTGGTGGGCAAACACACGCGCCTGGAAGACGACGATGCGCGCGCCATCGTCGACTGGCTGGCGGTTCGCCACCCGGCCGACGGCTTCACGTTGATGACGGTCTGCGCGGGCGCGCTGTTCGCGGCCGCGGCCGGCCTGACGCGGCAGCGCGAGTGCACCACGCATCACACCTGTCTGGAACAGCTTGCCGCGTTGGATCCCACTGCCCGCGTGCTGGATAACCGCATCTTCGTCGAGGACGGGAATCTGGTCAGCAGCGCGGGCATCACGGCCGGGATCGATCTGGCATTGCACATGGTGTCGCGCCATTGCGGCCCGCGCGCGGCCAGCGAGGCGGCGCGCGACATGGTCGTCTACCAGCGCCGGGCGGGCTCGGATTCCGCGTTGTCGCCCTGGCTGGACCATCGCAGCCATATGCACCCGGGCGTGCACCGGGTCCAGGATGCCGTCATCCGCGATCCGGCTGCGCCCTGGTCGGCCCAGTCGCTGGCGGATCAGGCGCACACCAGCGCCCGCCATCTGACGCGCCTCTTTCGTGAACACGCCGGCTGCACGCCGATGGACTACCTGTATCAGATCCGCGTGGCGCTGGCGCGCGACCTGTTGCGCGACACCCGGCTGGATCTGGAACGCGTGGCGGAAAAGTCCGGATTCGGGTCGGCGCAACACATGCGCCGGGTATGGCGCAAGTTTCAGCCCCTGACGCCAAGCCTGATGCGGGGGGAGTTCACGCCTGGAGATGGCCCGCGCGGGACGCCAATGCAATGAACGGCGCCCCAGGCGCCGTTCATGATCGGTCAGGGCGCGCCGTGTGGCGCTAGTCCTTGCGCAGCTTGCCGGGCAGCAGCGGCCCCTGCATCTCGCGGATCGCCTCGACGAACTCGCCGATGTCCTCGAAGCTCTTGTAGACCGAGGCAAAGCGCACGTAGGCCACCTTGTCGAGCTTGCGCAGTTCGTTCATGACCAGTTCGCCGATGTGTTCGGACGGCACTTCGCGCTGGCCGCTGGCCAGCAGTTGTTCCTCGATGCGCGCGACGGCCGCATCCACGTCCTCCGTGCTGACGGGGCGCTTGCGCAGGGCCAGGCTCAGGCTGGCGCGCAGCTTGACCGGATCGTATTCGCTGCGGCTGCCATTGCGCTTGACGATCGAAGGCATGGCGAGCTCCACCCGTTCATAGGTGGTGAACCGCTTGTCACAGGACAGGCAACGGCGGCGACGGCGAATGGCGTCGCCCTCTTCGGAGACCCGGCTGTCGACGACCTGCGTTTCGGCATTGCCGCAAAATGGACACCGCATGTGTGATCCCTAAAGGCGCTGAAGGCAAAAATTGAGCATATTGTAACGACGGCATGATGCAAAGCGGCATTAGGGACGAATCCGACGCCGCCGCGACATCGGCGCATCGTGCGGCAGATGCCAACGCCTGCCCGCCATAAAGATCAAGGGACGGCACCTTGCGGCGCCGTCCCTTGGTATGACTCTGCCCGGAAGCGGCCAGGCCGCGTCCGGGGCACCTGCTTACTTCTTGCCGTAGACCGGCAGACGCGAGGTCAGTTCATTGACCTTGGCGCGCACGGCGGCGATGTTCGCTTCGTCGCGCGGGTTGTCCAGCACGTCGGCGATCAGGTTGGCGGTCAGCTCGGCGTCGGCTTCGGTGAAACCGCGGGTGGTCATGGCCGGCGTGCCCAGGCGGATGCCGCTGGTCACGAAGGGCTTTTCCGGGTCGTTCGGGATGGCGTTCTTGTTGACCGTGATGTGGGCCTGGCCCAGCACCGCTTCGGCTTCCTTGCCCGTGATGCCCTTGGAACGCAGGTCCACCAGCATGACGTGGCTTTCGGTACGGCCCGAGACAATGCGCAGGCCACGCTTGACCAGCGTGTCGGCCAGCACCTTGGCGTTCTTGACCACTTGCTGCGCGTAGTCCTTGAACGAGGGTTCCAGCGCTTCCTTGAAGGCCACGGCCTTGCCGGCGATGACGTGCATCAGCGGACCGCCCTGGATGCCGGGGAAGATTGCCGAGTTGATGATCTTCTCGTGCTCGGCCTTCATCATGATGACGCCGCCGCGCGGGCCGCGCAGCGACTTGTGCGTGGTCGAGGTGACGAAGTCCGCGTGCGGGACCGGGTTGGGGTAGGCGCCGCCGGCGACCAGACCTGCGTAGTGGGCGATGTCGACCATGAACAGCGCGCCGTTTTCACGGGCGATGCGGGCCATGCGTTCGAAGTCGATATGCAGGGCGTAGGCCGAAGCGCCCGCCACGATCAGCTTGGGCTTGTGTTCCTTGGCCAGCTGCTCGACCTGGTCGTAGTTCAGGACTTCGTTTTCGTCCAGGCCGTACGAGATGAAGTTGTACAGCTTGCCCGACGCGTTGACCGACGCGCCGTGCGTCAGGTGACCGCCTTCGGCCAGGCTCATGCCCAGCACGGTGTCGCCCGGCTTGAGCACGGCCATGTACACGCCCTGGTTCGCCTGCGAGCCGGAGTTGGGCTGCACGTTGGCGGCCTCGGCGCCGAAGATCTGCTTCAGGCGGTCGATAGCCAGTTGCTCGACCACGTCCACGTATTCGCAACCACCGTAGTAGCGCTTGCCCGGGTAGCCTTCGGCGTACTTGTTCGTGAGCTGCGTGCCTTGCGCTTCCATGACGGCCGGGCTGGCGTAGTTCTCCGAAGCGATCAGCTCGATGTGCTGCTCTTGGCGCTGATCTTCCTTCTGGATGGCGGCCCAAACGTCCGGGTCAGCCTTGGACAAGGTGAGGTTGCGGTCAAACATGACGGGGGTTTCCTGAGGCGGTAAAAGGAAAAAACGAGAGAGAAGAAAACGGCGTCGGGCGGGTAAACCCGCAGAATGCTGAGTAGTTTACCCCGTCATGCGGGATCATTTGCGCTCAAAACGGCCTGAACCGGCCCAATTTCCGGCGGACGGGCGCGAAAACCACGGCATCGCCGCGGGCCGGGAAACGGCTCTCATGACGACTTGAGAAAGATTCATGCAAAGGGCGCGGGCAATAAAAAGGGCCGCGCTTGGCGGCCCTGCGTACATGGCGGTGTCGATCAGGCCGACGTGGCCCCGATTTGCTTGGGCGCCAGCGCCGGATTGAGCGTATAGGTGCCGGTCAGCGACGCTTGCGCGAGCACATGCTTCTGAATGGCCCGCAGCGCGTCTTCGCCGGTGAAAGAGCCCTGCAGGTTCAGGCTGGGCACGTCCAGGGCGTACAGCGTAAAGATGTAGCGATGGACCAGGGCATCGTTCCAGGGCGGGCACGGACCGTCGTAGCCGAAGTACTCGCCGCTCATGTCGTGGTCATTGGCGAACCACGACGAATAGGAATTGATGCCTTGGCGCGCGTCCATGGGGGCCAACGGGCCGCCCTTGCCGCGCGGCGTGATGCCGTTGGAAAACGCGCCTTCGTCGATCTCGCGCAGGTCGGCCGGCAGATCGACCAGCACCCAATGGAAGAAATCCACGCGGGCGAGGTCGGCAGGCACTTCGCGGCCTTCCTGGTTGACGTCGTCAGGACGCGAGGGCACATCGGGATCGTGGCAGATCAGTGCAAACGACTGCGTGCCCGCGGGGACGTCGTCCCAGGAGAATTGCGGGTTGCAGTTGTCTGCCAGCGCGACGTGCGATTGCGCATCGATCTTGCCGAAAGCATAGCGTTCGGGAATCGACTCGTGATCGGAAAAAGACAAACTCGAAAGTTCCATGTCGTGCTCCTTTAAATGCCGCAAAGGCGCCAGGCGTTTGTATGTACCCTGAGCGTATCAAAACTTCGCATTTACGGGTTCAAGTTAACACGCGCAAACTTGCGCTTGCCCACCTGAACGACGTAAGTCCCGGCCGGCAATTGCAACGATTTGTCTTCCACGCGATCGCCGTTGACGCGCACGCCGCCTTGCTCGACGTTGCGCTGCGCTTCCGAGCCGGAAGCGACCAGCCCCGCTTCACGCAACAGCTTCAGGATGCCCACCGGCGCGCCGCCGATGTTGACTTCGGGCATGTCGTCAGGAATGGCGCCGTCGCGGAACCGTGCCTCAAACGAGGCCAGCGCGTCGTCCGCCGCCTTGGCGGAATGGAACCGCGCGATGATTTCCTGGGCCAGCATGACCTTGGCGTCGCGCGGATTGCGGCCGCCGTCGATCTCCTGCTTGAGCGACGCGATGTCCTCAAGCGAGCGGAAGGACAGCAGCTCGAAGTATCGCCACATCAGCGTGTCGGAAATCGACATGAGCTTGCCGAACATGGAATCGGGCGACTCCGAAATGCCGATGTAGTTACCCTTGGACTTGGACATCTTCTCTACGCCGTCCGTCCCGACCAGGAGCGGCATCGTCAGGATGCACTGCGGCTCCTGTCCATATTCCTTTTGCAGCTCGCGTCCCACCAGCAGGTTGAACTTCTGATCGGTGCCCCCCAGCTCCAGATCTGACTTCAGCGCGACCGAGTCGTAACCCTGCATCAGCGGATACAGGAATTCATGCACCGAGATGGGGATGCCGCCCTTGAAGCGCTTGGTGAAGTCTTCGCGCTCCATCATGCGGGCGACCGTATAGCGCGATGCCAGCTGGATCATGCCGCGCGCGCCCAGGGGATCGCACCATTCGGAGTTGTAGCGGATCTCGGTGCGGGCCGGATCCAGCACCAGGCTGGCCTGGGCGTAATAGGTCTTGGCGTTGGCCTCGATCTGCTCGCGCGTCAGCGGCGGGCGCGTGCTGTTGCGGCCGCTGGGGTCGCCGATGGTCGAGGTGAAATCGCCGATCAGGAAGATGACGTTGTGCCCCAGGTCCTGCAACTGGCGCATCTTGTTCAGCACCACCGTATGACCCAGGTGAATGTCCGGCGCGGTCGGATCCAGGCCGAGCTTGATGCGCAGCGGCACGCCGGTGGCGCGGCTCTTGGCCAGCTTGCGGGCGAATTCGGACTCGACCAGCAGTTCATCGCAGCCGCGCTTGGCTATACGCAGATCCGCTTCGACTTCGGGGGTGATGGGGGCTTCGGTGGGTGACATGACAGGGGGCCCAAGGCGGCTTCAGCCGACAAAAAGGTGTAAAAAGTGACGAAAACTATCGTAAATTCTAGCCGAATCGGCTAGGATACCGGCCTAATCATACGCAACTGCCATATGTACGCAGGTGCGTTCGCTCTACCATCCCTTGTTCACAGATGCGCCCCCGCGCCAGCCCTTGCCCCGGAAACGTGGCGCGCGAGGGCCGTTCGTGTACCGCACCCTGCGAGTTCAAGCCACCTGAGAGGGTATTTTCACGATGACTCGTGGCCTCCACGAACTGGCGAGTGGCCTCAAGCGCAAAGTCGCTGCCGTATTTGCGCCCGTTGAGCCCAAGCCCCATCGCTCGGGACTTTTCCGCCGCACGCTTCTCGTCACCGCAATTGGTCTGTTCGCAGGCGCCGCCGCTCTCGGCATGGTGCAGCAACCCGACCGCACCGAACTCCCCCCCTCGCGCGTCATCCAGAGCATTCTGCCGCTGACCGCCGAGCAAGTCGAAGTCAGCACCCCCAGCGCCGCCCCCTACATCAGCGAAACCCGGATCCGTCCGGGCGACACGCTGTCGGCAGTGCTGCAGCGCCTGGAACTCGACGCGCCCAACCTGCAATCGTTCCTGACGCACGACGCCAGCGCCCGCAGCATCTACAAGCTGTATCCCGGCCGCTCGGTGCAGGCCGCCACGGACGAACAGGGCAATCTGGTCTGGCTGCGCTACATCCACACTCCCGGCAATGAAACCGACGGCCAGGTCGTGACGCGCATGCTGCACGTCGCCCCGTCCGGCGACAGCTACAAGGCCGAGGAAGTCACCGAAAGCACCGAACGCCAGACCCGCGTCGCCGTCGGCACCATCAAGTCCTCGCTCTTCGGCGCCACGGACTCCGCCGGCATCCCGGACTCGGTCACCATGCAAATGGCCGACATCCTCAGCGCCAAGATCGACTTCCTGCGCGACCTGCGCCAAGGCGATCAATTCCGCGTGGTCTACGAAGTGCGTTCGCACGACGGCCGCTACGCTGGCGCCGGCCGCGTGCTGGCCCTGGAATTCATCAATGGCGGCAAGACCTTCAACGCCGTCTGGTTCAGCCCCGACGAAAAGTCCGGCTCCTATTACGACTTCGACGGCACCAGCCTGCGCGGCGCATTCCTGCGCACCGCCCTGAAGTTCAGCCGCATCAGCTCGACGTTCGGCATGCGCATGCATCCCATCCACAAGACCTGGACGGGACACAAGGGCGTCGACTACGCCGCGCCGTCGGGCACGCCGATCCACTCCACCGCGGACGGCACGGTCGAATTCTCGGGCTGGCAGAACGGCTACGGCAACGTGGTCATCGTCAAGCACCACGGCAAGTATTCGACGCTGTACGCGCACCAGAGCCGCATCGCCGAAGGCGTCACCAAGGGCTCCAAGGTCTCGCAAGGCCAACTGCTGGGCTATGTCGGTTCCACCGGCTGGGCCACCGGCCCCCACCTGCACTACGAATTCCGCGTCGACAACCAGCCCATCGACCCGCTGTCGGTGGACCTGCCCGTGGCGCGCGCCCTTGAACCCGCGGAAGTCCGCGCGTTCAACCAGGCGGTCGGACCCTACAAGCAGCAGATCCAGTTGCTGACGCAATTCCAGCAGACGCTGCCTGACGCGCTGACCAACGTGGCCAGCCGCTAAGGCAGGTCCGCACTAAACAGGCCCGCGCGCAGCGGGTGCGGCGGCGGGGCGGCAAGCCCCAGCCGCCTTTTTTATTTGGAGGCGCCCGTGAATGCCACCCTGCCCCTGCAGCAAGACCGTCGCCCGCTCTACATCGGCCTGATGTCGGGCACCAGCGTCGATGGCGTCGACGGCGTGCTGGCCCGCCTCGAAGACGGACAACCGCCGCAGGTGCTGGCCAATGCCAGCCTGCCCATGCCGGAGAATCTGCGCCGGGAGTTGCTGGCACTGAACGTTTCGGGAGGCGACGAGCTTGCCCGCGCCGCGCTCGCGGCCAATGCACTGGCGCGCGTGTATGCCCAGGCCGTGGCAAAGCTGCTTGCGGATGCCGGCGTGGCCGCAGCCGACGTCAGCGCCATTGGGGCACACGGCCAGACCGTGCGGCACCGACCTGACCTGGGCTACACGCTGCAGCTCAACGCGCCTGCCCTGCTGGCGGAACAGACCGGCATTTCGGTGATCGCCGACTTCCGTACGCGCGACGTCGCCGCAGGCGGCCAGGGCGCGCCGCTGGTGCCCCCGTTTCACGCCGCCATCTTCGGCGCCAGCCACGGCCGCGCCGTGCTGAACCTGGGCGGCATTGCCAATGTGACACTGCTTGAGCCGGGGCAGCCAGCGCGCGGCTTTGACACCGGTCCAGCCAACGTGTTGCTGGACGGCTGGTGCCAGCGCCATCTGGGCCGACCTTACGACGCCGGCGGCCGCTGGGCCGCGACGGGACAGGTGCTGGCGCCCTTGCTCGAACAACTGATCGGCAGCGAGCCGTGGTTCGGTTTGCCGCCCCCCAAATCCACGGGCCGCGACCTATTCAACATGCAGTGGCTGGACACCCGACTGGCGGAGTTCGACGGTGCCGCGCCCGCCCCTCAAGATGTGCAGGCGACGCTGCAGCGGCTGACCGCCAGGACGGTCGCCGACGCGATCGATCGGGCCGCGGCGGGGACGCAGGAGGTCTTTGTGTGCGGCGGCGGGGCGCACAACGCCGGCCTGATGCAGGAACTGGCGTATTGCCTGCAACGCCCCGTTCGTCCCACCGATGCGCTAGGCGTGCCGGCGCAGCAGGTGGAGGCCTTGGCATTTGCGTGGCTGGCGCATGCGTTCATGATGCGCAAGCCGGCCGGCCTGCCCAGCGTGACCGGCGCACGCGGCCCGAGGATACTTGGAGCGCTGTATCCGGCTTGAGCTCCGCATCAGGCCCAGGCGGCGATCTGGGCTTGGCGCCAGGCCCACCGTAGGGACGCACCGCATCGCGCGCGGAATCCCCGCCGCGCACCAAGCGCCGCCCCAATGCAAAAAGCCCTTCGGAAAACCGAAGGGCTTTTTCCTTTCCTGCCTTGGCGTTTACACCGAGAACGAGGAGCCGCAGCCGCAGGTGGTGCTGGCGTTGGGATTGCGGATGACGAACTGCGCGCCTTCCAAGTCTTCCTTGTAGTCGATCTCGGCGCCGACCAGGTATTGGAAGCTCATGGGGTCGACGAGCAATTGCACGCCGTCCTTGTCCAGCACGGTGTCGTCTTCGTTGACGACTTCGTCAAACGTGAAACCGTACTGGAAGCCGGAACAGCCGCCGCCCTGGACGAATACGCGCAGCTTCAGTTCGGGGTTGCCTTCTTCGGCCAACAGGTCTTTCACTTTGGCGGCAGCCGAGTCGGTGAACACCAGGGGAACAGGCGGGGGGGCCTGAAGGTCGACGGTTTCGGTCACTGCATTCATGGTTCACTCCTGGCCGATTCGGCCATATTTCAGTGAGCGGCGTCGCCGCTCGTATGGTGTCACTATAGCGCAGGGCTTGACCAGACTCAAAGTTCCAGTTTGACACTGCGCGATGCGCGGACGGTTTCACCCTCGAGGACGCTAACGGTCACACTTTCGGGGACAAATCCCTCGGGCACGGCCAGGATGCCCTGGCTGCGCTGGTATTGGTCGAACTGCAGGGCAAGCGAGGCGGCGGCCAGGTTTTCGCCCGTGGCCGTGACGGGACCGGTTTCGGCCTTGACCTGCATGGGCGCGAGGTCGACGGTGACGGTTTCGCCCTTGAGCACGCCTGTGGCCTGAAAGCGCAGGGCGCCCGCGAACGGCGTGCCGCCATTGCGGCCACTGCGCATCAGCAGCACCTTGTAGCGCAGACCGCCACCTTCGCGGTCGATCTGCACGCCCCGGATGTCCACAGACCCTTCAGGACCGGGCGGCAGCAGTTGCTCATAGAACGCGAGCTGGTCGCGTACGCGACCGACTTCGGCTTGCGCGGCGTGGAGCTGGGTTTCGAGTTCCTGGCGCGCAGATCGTTCGATGACCAGTTCGCCGTCGGCGGTATCGAGTTGGCCGCGGATGTAGCGCAGCTGCGTGGCCTGCTGGCGCATGGCCTCGTCCTGGGCTTCGGCCTGCTGGACGCTGATGACCACGGCGTCCTGCGGACGGTAGAGGTGCCGCGCGTGAAAGAACCCGGCGGCGCCACCCGCAAGCACGCCCAGCAGCAGCATCGCGCAGAGACGCACGATGGCGCCATAACGGGCGCGAGGCGGGGAACTGACTGACGGATCTGCAGGCATAAAGAGCAATATTGGCGGCCCGCCGAGCGGGCCGCCCTGGCCTTACGGCAGGATGGCGACCTGGTCGAGGCCGACCGTTTCGGGGATGCCGAACATGAGGTTCATGTTCTGCACCGCCTGGCCGGCGGCGCCCTTGACCAGATTGTCCTGCACCACCATGACGATCAGCAGGTCGCCGTTGTCCGGGCGGCTGAGCGCGATGCGCAGGTTGTTGGAACCGCGCACCGAACGCGTTTCGGGATGGCTGCCGGCAGGCATGACGTCCACGAAGGGCTCGTCGGCATAGCGCTGCTCGAACAGCGCCTGGAAATCGGTGTCGCGCGCTTCGGGCTTGATGCGGGCATAGATGGTGGAGAACATGCCGCGGATCATCGGCACCAGATGCGGCACGAACGTCAGGCCCACCTTGCCGCCGGCCAGCTTTTCGAGCTGGGCGGAGATCTCGGGGTGATGACGATGACCGGCCACGCCGTAGGCCTTGAAGTTGTCGGAGGCTTCGGAGAACAGCGAGCCCACTTCTGCCTTGCGGCCCGCGCCGGACACGCCCGACTTGCAGTCGGCGATCAGGGTTTGCGTATCGACCAGCGCCTTGCCGCCTTCAAGCAGCGGCGCCAGGCCCAGCAGCACCGTGGTCGGGTAGCAGCCGGGGTTGCCGATGACGCGCGCCTTGGAGATGGCTTCGCGGTTCAGTTCGACCAGACCGTATTGCGATTCGGCCAGGATGTCCGGGCAGGTATGGGGAATCTTGTACCAGCGTTCGAACGTGGGAATGTCCTGCAGGCGGAAGTCGGCGGCCAGATCGATGACGCGGGTGCCGGCAGCGATGAGCTCTTGCGCCTGCGCCATGGCCACGCCGTGCGGCGTGGCAAAGAAGACGACGTCGCAGTCGGTCAGCGAGGCCTTTTCCGGGGCCGAGAAGGCAAGCTTCACACGGCCGCGCAGGTTGGGATACATGTCGGCGACGGGCAGGCCGTCTTCCTTGCGGGACGTGATGGCAGTCAGTTCCACGTTGGGATGCTGCGACAGCAAGCGCAGCAGTTCGACGCCGGTATATCCGGTGCCGCCGACGATACCAACCTTGATGCGGGTGTTCGATGCTTGGGCCATGATGGATGCTCTTCGGAGAACGAATGACGATTGTATCGCTCGGGAAACGGCGGATTGCACCGGCGTGCCGGATTTGGCACTGCAAACCTTTTTTCCGACCGGGCGGGTGGCGCGGAGTTCCGCGCGGGGCCGGCGATGACGCATTGCCGGCCCAAAAACAAAAAGCCCGCCGAAGCGGGCTTTTTGCAGGGCATTAACGCTTGCTGAACTGCTTGCGACGACGCGCCTTGCGGAAGCCGACCTTCTTACGTTCGACTTCACGGGCATCGCGCGTGACGAAGCCAGCTTGCGACAGCGAGGGCTTCAGCGTGGCGTCGTAATCGATCAGGGCACGCGTGATGCCGTGACGGATTGCGCCGGCTTGGCCGGTTTCGCCGCCGCCGTGCACGTTGACCTTGATGTCAAACGATTCCAGGTGGCCGGTCAGTTCCAGCGGCTGGCGCACGACCATACGGCCGGTTTCACGAGCGAAGAACTCGTCGACGGGCTTGCCGTTGACGACGATCTTGCCAGTGCCCTTCTTGATGAAAACGCGAGCCACCGAAGTTTTGCGACGGCCGGTTCCGTAATTCCAGTTACCGATCATGGCGTTTCCTTAGATATCCAGCGTCTTGGGCTGCTGGGCGGTATGCGGGTGCTCGGCACCGGCATAGACCTTAAGCTTCTTGATCATGGCGTAGCCCAGAGGACCCTTGGGCAGCATGCCCTTGACGGCCTTCTGAATGGCACGGCCGGGAAAACGCTCTTGCATTTTCTCGAAGTTCGTTTCACGGATACCGCCCGGGTACGTCGTGTGGCGGAAGTACTTCTTGTCCTTCGCCTTGGCACCGGTAACAACGATATCGGACGCGTTGATGATGACGATGTAGTCACCGGTATCAACGTGAGGCGTGAATTCAGGTTTGTGCTTGCCACGCAGACGACGTGCGACTTCGCTGGCCACACGACCGAGGACTTTGCCCTTGGCGTCGATCACAAACCAGTCACGTTGGACTTCATGCGGCTTGGCCACAAAGGTCTTCATGATGGTTCCTAAGAATAAAAATTTGCTCTGGCCGGAACATCCCGCCAGTGTTCTTTCCCAAACTAGGCCGCGTATTGCAGCGCTTTGACCACAAACTGCAGCCCTTAATCGCCCCCCGCCTAAGCGTTATGAATCCGCCCGTGCAAAGGTCAAAATGAGGGAAAGCCTGAAATTCTAACACGGTTGCTCAAAAAATGGGCAAGCGGAAAGAATTCGGGTGACTTGCGGCTGGCCGCCACCAGACGGCAGCCGCAATTTGGATAAGGGGACAAATGATGCCCCCTGCCCCGTCAGGCGCCCAGGTAGGCTTCCAGGACGCGGGGATGGCCCAGCAGTTCGCGGCCGGTGCCCTTCAGCGCCAACGCGCCGTTTTCAAGCACGTAGCCGTGTTGCGCGATCTTCAAGGCCTGGCGCACGTTCTGCTCAACGAGGAACAGCGTGAGGCCGTCGGCATTGATGGCGCGCAGCGAACGGAAGATTTCCTGGACCACGATCGGCGCCAGGCCCATCGACGGTTCGTCCAGCAGCAACAGGCGCGGCTTGGCCATCAAGGCGCGGCCGATGGCCAGCATCTGCTGTTCGCCGCCGGACAGGTTGCCGGCCATGCCGTTGATCCGTTCCTTCAGGCGCGGGAACAGGTTGAACACGTATTCCAGGTCGGTGGCGACGTTCTTCAGGCCGCGGCGATAGGCGCCGAGTTCCAGGTTTTCCAGCACCGTCATGGTGGTGAGGATGGCCCGGCCTTCCGGCACCTGCACGATGCCGCGCGCGACCAGCTGGTTCGGCGCGAGGTTGGTGACGTCTTCGCCCTCGAAGAGGATGCGGCCGCGCGCTTTGGGCAGGAGGCCCGACAGCGCCAGCAGCGTGGTCGACTTGCCGGCGCCGTTGGCGCCGACCAGGGCGGTGATTTCGTTGGCGTTCAGGTCCAGATCGATGCCGCGCACGGCTTCGATGTGGCCGTAGTTGACCTCGAGTCCGCGGACTTCCAGCATTGCGCTCATTTGGCGGCCTCCGCTTGTTCGGTGTCTTCGTCGTCTTCGCGACCCAGGTAGGCCTCGATGACCTGCTCGTTGTTGCGGATTTCCTCGGGACCGCCGCAGGCGATGATCTTGCCGAAGTTCAGCACCGCAATGCGTTCGCACAAGCCCATGACGAAGCGCATGTCGTGCTCGATCATGAGGATGGTGTAGCCGCGGTCGCGGATCGCCAGGATCTCGCGCATCAGTTCGGCACGTTCGCCGGTGTTCATCCCGGCGACGGGTTCGTCCAGCAGCAGCAGCTTGGGCTCGGTGGCCAGCGCGCGCGCCAGCTCCAGGCGGCGCTGTTCGCCGTAGGACAGGTTGTCCGCCAGATCGTTGGCCTTGTGATCCAGGCGCATCCACGTCAGCAGTTCATGTGCGCGTTCGCGGGCGCGCTGCTCGTGCTCGCGGTAGCCGGGCAGGCCCAGCAGCAGGCTGGGGAAACCGTAGTTCATGTGGCGGTAGGCGCCCACGACGACGTTCTCCAGCAGCGTCATTTCCTTGAACAGACGGATGTTCTGGAACGTGCGGGCGATGCCCATGCGCGTGATGCTGTGCGGCTTCTTGCGCAGGACGCTTTCGCCCTGGAACGTGATGGTGCCGCCGCTGGGCGGCAAGAGGCCGGTGATCAGGTTGAAGACCGTGGTCTTGCCGGCGCCGTTCGGGCCGATCAGGCCGAAGATGGCGCCTTCGGGCACGGACAGGCTGACGTCATGCAGCACATGCAGGCCGCCAAAGCTCTTGGAGACGGAGGACAGCTCAAGCATGACGCTTCCCTCCCTGGCGGCTTTGACGCATCCAGCGCTTGAAGCGCGCCGGATCCCAGATGCCTTGCGGCAGGAACAACACAATCACCACCAGGATCACTCCATTCGCGATCAGGCGCAGATCCGCAAATCCGCGCAGCAATTCAGGCAGCACCGTAATGATGAAGCTGCCGATCACGGGACCGGCCAGGCCGCCGATGCCGCCCAGGATCGCCATCGTCAGGATTTCGACGCCACGGTCGAAGCCGTATTCGTTGGGACCGATGAAGAACGTCAGGTGCGCGTTCAACGCGCCAGCCAGGCCGGCGATCATGGCGCCGGCAACAAAGGCCAGCATCTTGTTCGAACGCACGTTGATGCCCATCAGGCCCGCCGCCGTCTCGTCGCCACGGATGGCGTCGAAGGAGCGGCCGATCTTGGAAGCACGCACGCGCCACAGCACGAACAGCACGATGATGACGGCCAACAGGACGTGCCACCACTGCGTGAGTTGCGGGATGCCGTTCAGGCCCAGCGCGCCGCCGGTGAGGGACTCGGTGTTCAGGATGGTCACGCGGACCACTTCACCGAAGCCCAGCGTGGCCATCGCCAGGTAGACCCCGGACAGCCGCAACGTCGGCAGGCCAATCAGGGCCGCCACCAGCGCGGGCGCGGCCATGCCGCCAGCCAGCGCCACCGTGAACGGAGCGTCGTAATTCATGGTGAGCAGCGCGGCGGTGTAAGCCCCGATGCCCATGAAGGCGGCGTTGGCCATGGCCAGCATGCCGCAGGCCAGCGTCAGCCAGATGGAGAGGGCCAGGAGTGCATTGGTGCCAAGCGTCAGCACCAGGTTGCCGTAGATGGCCCAGAAATTTTCGAATCCGCTCATACCTTAAGCCTTGCGTTGAACCACTTTGCCGAACAGACCTTGCGGGCGGACCAGCAGGATC
Organism: Achromobacter sp. ACRQX; assembly: GCF_022346505.1. Lineage (NCBI taxonomy): Bacteria > Pseudomonadati > Pseudomonadota > Betaproteobacteria > Burkholderiales > Alcaligenaceae > Achromobacter > Achromobacter sp. ACRQX. The sequence continues at coordinate 73,900 of NZ_JAKRML010000014.1, read as the reverse complement.
AGGAACAGCAGGCCGAAAGCCACCGCGTCGCGCATGGTGGAGCCGATATAAGCCACGGACAGCACCTCGGCGAAGCCCAGGAAGAGACCGCCCAGCATGGCGCCGCGAATGTCTCCCATGCCGCCCAGGATGATGACCGCGATGCCCTTGTGCAGCATCGGCTGGCCCATCAGCGGGAACAGAGCGTTCGAGTACAGGCCGATCAGCACGCCGGCCACGCCGCCCAGGGCGGCCGCGGCGAACGAGGTGGTGATGAACAGCTTTTCGACGTTGATGCCCAGCAGCCACGCGGCCTTGGGCGATTCGGCGATGGCGCGCAGCGCGCGGCCGAACTGCGTGCGGCGCATGACGTACATCAGCACGGCCATCAGCGCGAACGACAGGAAGATGATGCCCAGTTCGATGACGGTCAGGTGCAGGCCGGCGACTTCGATGACTTCCTCGGGCACGGTGCCGTGCGGGAAGCGCAGGTTGCTGGCGCCAAAGATGCTTTGGGCGCCGTTGTTCAGGATGATGCCGACACCGATGGTGGCGATCATGGGAATCAGGTGGGGTGCGTTGCGCTTGCGCAGCGGCTTGAGGACCAGGTAGTCGATGATGACCCCGGTGAAGCCAGCGACGAAGAACGCGACCATCAGCGCCGCCCACAAGGGCAGGCTGAACTGCTCGACCACGACAAGTGCTGCGTAGGCGCCAACCATGAAGACGGCGCCATGCGCCAGGTTGATCACCCCGAGCACGCCGAAGATCAGCGTGAAGCCCAGCGCGAACAGTGCATACACACAGCCCAGCGACAAGGCATTGACGAATTGTTGTTCGAACATGATGGGACTTTCCAGATCTGAGAGGGCCACCTCGCTGTGCCCACAGCGAGGTCTTTTCTGCTTCCGGGGAAGCTTTTTACTTGGGACGGCCCTGCGATAAAAAGCGCCTTGCAGACGGCCGGCAGGCCATCCGCAAGGCGCATCCCCCCGCGCGGGGATGCGTACTGCTTACTTCTCGATGACGTACTTGCCGTCCTTGGTCACGCTGACGATCGGCGCCTGGTCGGCGTCGTAACCGGCCGGCTTGCCGGCGCGGTCGTTGGCCTGGCGGAACTTGAACGGGCCGGTGGCGCCGGTCCAGGTCACGGACGGCAGGGCATCGCGCAGGGCAGCGCGATCCTTGGCCAGTTCGCCGGTGATCTTGGTGTTCTTCAGGGCCTGGGCAACGATGTACATGGCGTCATACGACTGCGCCGCGAACTGGTCGGGGGCATTCGTGAACTTGGCCTTGTAGGCGTCGATGAACTTGACGTTCTCGGGGGCCTTGTTCTCGATCGACCACGGGCTGCCGATCCAGAGATTGTTCGACGCGCCGCCGGGGGCCAGGTCGAAAATCTTGACCGAGTTCATGCCGTTGCCGCCGATGACCGGCACGTTCAGGCCGAGTTGGCGGGCCTGGACCATGATCGGGGCGCCTTCGGCCAGCAGTGCGGACAGCACGATGGCGTCGGGGTTGGTGCCCTTGATCTTGGTGAGCTGGGCCTTGAAGTCCACGTCGCCCTTGGCGAACGTTTCGGTCGTGGTGACCGGGATCTTCTGGTCTTCCAGGGCCTTCTTGAAGTTGTCGTAGCCGCTCTTGGTGAAGACGTCGTCGTTGCCGTAGAGCACCGCCACGTTCTTCAGGCCGGTCTTGGCCTTGACGGTGGAGATGGTGGCGGGCAGCACGTCGGCTTCGGTGACCGAGTTGCGGAACACGTAGTTGCCGATGGAGGTGATGCCGTCAGCGGTGTTGGAGGTGCCGAAAGCGACCGTCTTGGCGGCCTGGGCGACCGGGTCGGCGGCCTGGGCGGAGTTCGACAGGGTGGGACCGAAGACCATCAGGACGTTGTCCTTGAAGATCAGCTTCTTGAAGACGTTGATGGCTTCTTCTTTCTTGCCTTGTTCGTCTTCGATCACCAGGACGATCTTGTTGCCGTTGATGCCGCCTGCGGCATTGATTTCATCGGCAGCGAGCTGGAAACCGTTGCGGATCGACACGCCGTACTGGGCGGCGCCGCCGGACAGGGCTTCAGCCACGCCCAGCTTGATGTCGGCAGCGTTGGCGGCCGGGACGATACCGGCGGCGATCAGCGCGGCCAGCAGCTTTTTGGTCTTGGATTGCATGGTTGTTACCACCTTAAAGTCTGTCTCGGAATATTGGTAATCCGGGCTGATGTAATCCTGCCGGATTGACGTCGATGCCGCCTAAAGGCCGCATGTATGCGCGTCAAGACCCGGGATATTACTCCTTTGTATCAGGCCGAAACTCGAATGCCGTTCAACAAAAGCCTCAAAACCGCCCATTTTTTTGTAAAAAACGTGTGGTTACTAGCACAAACCCTGAAACTCACCGAATGCCATTCGGCACCGGCTTCCTCCTAACTCCTGGCCGACAGCGCCACGCCCAGGTACTGGCCGAACGCGCCTTCGGTCAGGCGAAACCACGGCATCTCGCTGTCGCGAAAGCCCATGTAACTATCATGCAATGCCTTGAATCTGGGGTCTTTGGCGCTCAAGTCCTTGTAGACCTGCTGCGATGCTTCAAACGCGGCGTCCATGATTGACCGGGGGAATGCGCGCACTTGCGCGCCATTCGAGGTTAATTGCGCCAGCGCCTGCGGATTGAGGGCATCGAACCGCGCCGTTGCCGAGGTGTGCGCAGCCAGCGCGGCGGACTGCACGACGGCCTGGTAGTGCTTGGGCAACTGGTTCCAGACCTCGTCGTTGATATAGAGCGACAGCTGTTCGCCGCCCGCCCACCAACCAAGTGCGTAGTAATACTTAGCTACTTTATTCAGTCCAAGCTTGGCATCTTCATACGCGCCCGCCCCCGCCACTGCCTGCAGGCCCTCTTTTTCGAAGAGCTCGGCCAGCTTGGCCAGATCGGCTTGCTGGGGGACAACGCCCAGACGGGACAGCACGTCGCCGGCCAAGCCGCCGACTCGCATCTTCAGGTCTTTCAGGTCCCCGGTGCGCTTGATTTCCTTGGCGTACCAGCCGCCCATCTGGGCGCCGGTGTTGCCCAGCGGAAAGTTGATGATCTTTTCGGGCTTGAAGAGTTCGCGCGTCAGGCGCAGGCCCTCGCCTTCGCTCATCCAGGCGTTCATCTGGCGCGCATTCAGGCCGAACGGCACGGCCGCGTCGAAGCTGAACGCGGGATTCTTGGCGTAGTAGAGGCGCGAGGAGACGTGGCCGCACTCCACCTTTTTGGTGGACACGGCTTCCATGAGGTCAGCGGCGGCAACGACTTCGCCGTCGGGGAAGTGGCGGATGTTGAACTTGCCGCCGGTGGATTCGGCAACGAACTTGCAGAAGTTTTCGGCGGCGCCGACGCGCAGGTCCAGGGCGCTGGGAAAGCCTGAAGACAGGCGCCAGCTCACCGAAGGCATGTCCTGGGCGAACGCGGGCGCACTGACGGCGGCGCCAGCGACGGCGCCCAGGCTGGCGCGCTTCAGGAATGAACGTCGTTGCATCACTTTGCTCCTATACGGCAACACCCGGGACTTTGAGCAATACCCGCCGGATATTACACGGTGGCAATGGCCGGAACGGCTAGAGGAAATCCCGAGCGTAAAGGGGTTGCAATGCGCGGGATTGCCATGCGGGGGGATTGCCAAGCGGACAAATGCAGAAATCCGGCGGCGCATTGCGCGCCGCCGGCTCGCGGGATCAGATCCCGGCGATTGCCATCTGCTCGATGAGGATCGAGCCGGTGGTCTTTGTGCCGCGCGAGATCGTGTCGGCGCCGATCGCGACGATCTGCTTGAACATGTCGGCCAGGTTGCCGGCAATGGTGACTTCCTGCACGGCATGCTGGATCTGGCCGTTTTCGACCCAATAGCCGAAGGCGCCGCGCGAGTAGTCGCCCGTCACGTAATTGACGCCCTGCCCGATCAGTTCGGTGACGAGAAAGCCCGTGCCGAGCTTCTTGAGCATGGCTTCGAAATCGTCGCCGCGGCGGGTCTGCGTGGAACTGAACACCAGGTTGTGCGAGCCGCCGGCGTTGCCGGTGGTCGTCATGCCCAGCTTGCGGGCGGTGTAGGACGACAGGAAATAGCCTTCCAGCACCCCGCCCGACACCACGTTGCGGCGGCGCGTGCGCACGCCTTCGTCGTCGAACGGCGAGCTGCCCATGGCGCCGCGGATGTGCGGATCTTCGACCAGATTGATGTGCTTGGGAAAGAGAGGCTTGCCCAGCGAATCAACCAGAAAACTGGCCTTGCGGTACAGCGCGCCGCCGTTGACGGCCTGCGTCAGCGCGCCGACCAGACCAAGCGCCAGCGGCGCCTCGAACAGGACCGGAAACTTGCCGGTGCGCACGCGGCGTGCCGACAGGCGCGACAGCGTACGTTCGGCGGCGTAGCGGCCGATGGCTTCGGGCGAAGCCATCTTGGCCGGATCGCGCTCGGACGTGTACCAGTAGTCGCGCTGCATGCCGTTGCCGCGGCCGGCGATGGGCGCAACCGACAGGCTGTGGCGCGAATACGGATAGCCGCCCAGGAAGCCGCGCGTGTTGCCCATCACGAACTGGCCTTCGTACGTGCCAACCGTGGCGCCGTCGGTGTTGGTGATGCGGGGATCGACCTCGCGTGCGGCGCGCTCGGCGCGCAGCGCCAGTTCGGCCGCTTCCTCGGTGGAGACGGTCCAGGCGCGGTGCAGGTCCAGATCGGGAAATTCGGTGGCCAGCTGGTCGGCGTCGGGCAGGCCGGCGGCCGGGTCGGCGGCGGTATGGCGGGCGATGTGCCAGGCGGCTTCGACCGTCTGGCGCAGGGCGGCCTCGGAGAAGTCGGACGTCGACGCGGAGCCGCGGCTTTGGCCGGCGTAGACCGTCAGGTCCAGCGCCCGGTCGCGCGTCTGCTCAACGGTTTCGATGTCGTTCTTGCGGACCGAGACGGACAGTCCCAGGCTTTCGGAGACTTCCGCGGCGGCGTCGGAAGCGCCGATCTGGCGCGCGTAGGCCAGGGTTTGTTCGACAAGTTCGGAAAAACGCGCGTGATTCGCCGCCAGCGGCAAGGATGAGGAGGTTTTAACCATTGCAGTCCAATTTGCAGAGACGGTTATCATAGCCAAGTCTGTCATTGCGCAGTTTTCCATGAATTCCCATCCCCAAGAAGATTCCGTCGACGACGGTTACGACGAGAACGGCTACGACCGTCCCAGCAAGTCCCAGGTCAAGCGTGAGATGCACGCCCTGCTGGACCTGGGCAAGCAATTGATCGCGCTGTCGCCCGAACGTCTGAAGCAACTGCCGCTCGAAGAACGGCTGTACGAGGCCATCCGCATGGCCCAGCGCACCACCGGCCGCGAGGGTTTGCGGCGTCAGGTCCACTTCGTGGGCAAGCTGATGCGCGACGCGCCGGCTGACGTCATCCGCAAGCAGCTCGACGTCTGGGAGAACGGCTCCCGCGAGGAAACGGCCGCCATGCACCGCCTTGAAGGGCTGCGTGACCGCCTGCTCGACGACGACGACGCCCTGACCCGCCTCTTGACCAACAACCCGCAGGCCGACGTGCAGCAATTGCGCACGCTGATCCGCGCCGCGCGCAAGGAAAAGCTGGCCAACGCATCGCTATTGCAGGGCCAGGAGCCGCAGAAGAAGCATTACCGCGCGCTGTTCCAGGCGCTCAAGACCCTTACCCTCTGATAATCCCAACAGCCCGTCCATGACCGCACCCGACCTGCTCGACTGCATCGAGATCGAAACCGCCCCCAATCCCACGCACGCCGTGATCTGGCTGCACGGCCTGGGCGCCGACGGCAACGATTTCGCGCCCATCGTGCCGGAACTGCGCCTGCCCGCCGGGCGTGGCGTGCGCTTCGTGTTTCCGAATGCGCCGGTTCAGCGGGTCACCATCAACAACGGCATGTCGATGCGTTCCTGGTACGACATCCTGGTGATGGATCTGGTGCGCGTGGAAGACGGCCGCGGCATCCGCGCCTCGGAAGCCGCCATCCACCAATTGATCGCGCGTGAAAACGCGCGTGGCATCCCGACGTCGAACATCGTGCTGGCCGGGTTCTCGCAAGGCAGCGCGATGACCCTGCACACGGGTCTGCGCTTGAAAGAGAAGCTGGCCGGCATGATGGCGCTGTCTGGCTATCTGCCGCTGCTGGACACCGCAGAAGCTGAGCGTCAGCCCGCCAACAATGCCACGCCTATCTTCATGGCGCATGGCCAATACGATCCGGTGGTGTCGCTGGCGCGCGCTGAAGCGTCGTTGGCGGAATTGAAGCGCCTGGGTTACGACGTGCGCTGGCGCACGTATCCGATGCCGCACTCGGTCTGCGCCGAGGAAGTGGCGGATATTTCGGACTTCCTGAACGAAGTGCTGGTCTAGCGCAGCACGGGCCAGGAACGAAAACGGGCGGCGTGCAAGACGCGGCTCGTGTTCCTGGCTGATGGGCGCGCCGGCATTGCGCGCCTACGATGGGATGAGCCCTGCCCCGTCACGATTCAAATCTGAAGCGGCTCAAAATCTTATTTTGTATACCAACTGGTATTCCAGCCTCGCATTGTCCCGGCTCGGAAGGCTTGCGTCCATAGAGAAAAACGCCAATCTCAAAACGCTTGTCGCCTCCTTGTCTTGAATATAGTATTCGATCCAAGTCCTACCGGCCCGGGCCTTCTCTGTTCGGGCTTCCCTGTTGTTGCAGTCGATCCATCCCATTGGCCGTGTTGCGCCGATCCGTCGGCGCATTCAAGACGCAGGAGAAAGTCCCGTGAAGACCTTGCCCTTGCCCCGCCTGGCAGGCGCGGCGCTGCTCGCGCTGCTTGCCCCTCTGGCCGCTCAGGCCGAAGCCCTGAACCCTCCCGTGAAGGTGCGCTACGAAGAAGTGGTGCGATCGATCCTTTACGTGCCGAAGTATGTCGCGCTATCGCAGGGCTATTTCAAGGACGCCGGCCTGGACGTGTCCATGAAAACCTCGCAAGGCACCGACAAGGGCATGACCGCCCTGCTGTCGGGCAGCGCGGACATCGTGCTGATCGGGCCCGAGGCGTCCATCTACGTGCAGAACAGCGAATCACCGGTCAAGCCCAAGATCTTTGCCGGCCTGACCGCCACGGACGGCTTTTTCCTGCTGTCGCGCAAGCCGGTCGACAAGTTCGACTGGTCCATGCTCAAGGGCAAGGAAGTGATCGGCTTTCGCCCGGGATCGAATCCCATCGTGTTTCTGGAGACCGCGCTGCGCAAGCATGGCCTGGATCCGCAAAAGGACGTGAAGCTGCTCAACAACATCGGCATCCCCGCGCGCGCCGGCGCCTGGATGGCGGGCCAAGGGGAGTACGGCATCTTCCTGGAGCCCGAGGCCGGCGAACTGGTGCGCAACGGCAAGGGGCACATCGTCGCGTCCGTGGGACATGAAGTGGGCCAGGTGGACTACACGGTCTTCACCGCCACCGACAAATACATCCGCGACAACCCCAAGGTCATCCAGGCCTGGACCGATGTGGTCGCGCGCGCCGAGAAATACGTGAAGGACACGCCGGCCGCCACGCTGGCCCCGCAGATCATGACCTTCTTTCCCGGCATGGACCAGGCCGCGGTGACCGAGGCGATCGAACGCTACAAGCAATATCAGATCTGGAAGACCACGCCGCTGGTGACCGCGCAGGCGATGACGCAACTGCAGGACATGCTGGTGGCCAGCGCCGTGATGAAGGACACCGCCCGCGTCAAGTACGAGGACGTGGTGATCGCCGACTTTGCCAAAAAGGCGCAATGATGGGCGCCGCCATCCATAACCTGAAGCCGGCGACCGCGACGGCCAAGATCGAACTGCGCGAGGTCTGTCTTTCGTACTTCACACCGGAAGGCGAGACCGAGGCGCTGTCCAACGTCTCGTTCAGTCTGGCGCCGGGCGAGTTCGTCAGCCTGATCGGGCAAAGCGGCTGTGGCAAGAGCACGCTGCTGTCGTTGATCGCGGGTTTGATTCCGCCGACCTCGGGCGCGGTGCTGGTCGACGGGCAGGCGGTGACCAAGCCGAATGCCCGCATCGGCTACATGCTGCAGCAGGACTATCTGTTCGAGTGGCGCACCATCCTGGACAACGTGATGCTGGGCGCCGAGATCCAGGGGCGGCGCGACGCGCGCAGCGAGGCGCGCGCCGTGCACCTGCTTGAAAAATGCGGCCTGGGCGCGTTTTTGTCGCACACGCCGCGACAGCTGTCCGGCGGGATGCGTCAACGCGCGGCGCTGGCGCGCACGCTGGTCACCGAGCCCGACGTGATCCTGCTGGACGAACCGTTTTCGGCATTGGATTCGCAGACGCGGCTGGCGATTTCCGACGAAGTGGTGGACATCCTGCGGCGCGAAGGCAAGACGGTGGTGCTGGTGACACACGATATCGGCGAGGCCATCGCCATGACTGATCGCGTGATCGTGCTGTCGCGCCGGCCGGGACGTTTAAAGAGCCAGTACCGCATTCATTACGGCGACGGCCAGGTCCGACCCACGCCGTTCCAGGCGCGCTCGCGGCCGGAGTTCAACACCTACTTCAAACAGCTCTGGGACGAGCTGGATGTTCACGTGGAGGGCTGACCCATGAACGCGCCGATTGCCAATACCGTTCCGCTGCGCGCCGTGCCCGGCCCCAGCGAGAAATACCTGAACTACCTGCGCCGCGACCGCGCGCGCCGCCGCAACATCCGCGTGGCCCAGGCACTGCTGCTGGTGGTCTTTCTATGCGCGTGGGAAATCCTGCCGCGCATGCACATCGTCAATCCGCTGCTCACCAGCTATCCCAGCGCGCTGTGGCCCACGTTCCTGGAACTGTGGAACCACGGCAGCCTGGGCAAGCACATCATGACGACGCTGTCGGCCACGCTGGTCGGCTTTGTGCTCAGCATGGGCATCGGGATCGTGGTGGCGGCCGCACTGTGGTGGTCCGACTTTCTGTACAAGGTGCTGGACCCTTTCCTGGTGGTGGCCAACGCCATGCCCAAGATCGCATTCGTGCCGATCTTCTATCTGTGGCTGGGTTCCGATTACGCGGTCTACGGCATGGCGGTGGCCATTGCGGTGTTCGTGACCATCATGGTCGTGTACGCGGGATTCCGCGGTATCGACCTGAACAAGGTGAAGCTTGCCCACACCTTTGGCGCCAGCCGTTGGCAGGTGCTGACCAAGGTCGTGCTGCCGGGCAGCGTGCCCACGTTGATCGCGGCCGTGAAGATGAACATCGGCCTGGCGCTGGTGGGCGTGATCGTGGGCGAGTTCCAGTCGGCTGATTCGGGCCTGGGCTTTCTCATCATGAACGGCAGCCAGGTGTTCAAGCTGAACATCGTCATGACCGCCATCGTGATGCTGGCGCTGATTTCCAGCGTCATGTACCTCATCATCTACCGCGTCGAGTCCGCCGTGGCGCGGCGTTACGGCTAAGGAGGCAGCATGGAATTCCCCCAGTGGGTGAAGGATCGCGTCATGGCCCGTCAGGGCTGCCTGCATCCCTATGACGAACTGCCGGCCGCGCGCACCGCGGTGGTGGTGATCGACATGCAGCAGTATTTCCTGATGCCGGGTTATCAGGGCGAATGCGCCCCCGCGCGCGAGATCATCGACCCCATCAACCGCCTGTGCGGCGCCGTGCGCGATGCGGGCGGGGTCGTGGTGTGGGTGCAGACGGCGTCGGACAACGCGGACGTGTTCTGGTCGCATCATCATGGCGTGATGCTCACGCCCGAACGCAGCGCCCGCCGCCTGGAGACCCTGCGGCGCGATTCGCCGGGCTTTGCGCTGCATCCGGACCTGCACGCGCAGGCCACGGACCCGCGCGTGGTCAAGCGCTTTTACAGCGCCATGGCGCCGGGGTCGTCGGAATTGGAACCGCTGCTGCGCGGGCTGGGCGTGGATACCCTGCTGATCGCCGGGACGGTCACCAACGTGTGCTGCGAATCCACCGCGCGCGACGCAATGATGCGGGACTTCCGGACCATCATGATCGACGACGCGCTGGCCGCGGTGACGCCGGCCGAGCACGAAAACGCGCTGCACGGCTGGATGCTGTTCTTCGGCGACGTGCTGTCGGTGGACGAAGCGGCCGCGCGGCTCAAACCCGCGCAGCCGACGCGCCGGACCGCCTGAAGCGATCCGGCGCGACGGGTGACGGGTCCAGACCCGGGCCCAGCCCAAGGTCCAGACCCAGATCCTGAATCAGACTCAGCCCAGGTCCAGCCAGACCCGGCGCATCGTCGGGTCCTCGGGATCGCGATCGTTCGTGAAGCCCAGGCTGGTCATCAGCGCCAGCATGGGCCGGTTCGTCGACAGCACCAGGCCGTCGATGTATTCCAGGCCCTGCTCGCGCGCGGCGTCGATCAGCGCGGTCATGAGCTGACGTCCCAACCCGCGCCGTTGCCAGTCGTCGCCGATCACCAGCGCGTATTCCGCCCCCCGCCCGTCGGGATTGCGCAGGTAGTGCGCAAAGCCCACCAGCACCTCGCGCGGATGGCCGCGATTGGCGGGATTGGGCACCTGCGTCGCCGCCACCAGGGCCAGTTCGCGGTGATAGTCCACCTGTGTGTAGCGCGACACCATGCGCGGCGTGAGTTCGCGCATCATCGACACGAACCGCATGTAGCGCGACCGCTCCGACAGGCCGCGAATGAATTCCTGCAGCGCCTCGCCGTCTTCGGGGCGGATCGGGCGCAGCACCCACGGGATGCCGTCATCGAACCGGCGCACCTGCACCAGCCGAGCCGGATACGGGTGGATCGCCATGTGCGGGTAGCCCGTGGTCTGCGGCGAAGCGCAGCCCGGCGTATCGGTCAGCGTCATGCGCAGGCCGCCGGCGCGCAGATGCGTTTCGCCGGCGTAGAGCGGATCGATGTCCAGGGATTCGATGTCGGGCAGTTCCGACACCAGCTCGGACACCAGCACCAAGGTTTGCTGCAGCGCCTCGGCGGCCAGGTGGCCGACCCGGGGGGCCAGCACGCGCCGCCACAGCCTGCTGCGCTCGATGAGTTGGCGCGCCAGATAGCCGTTCAGCGGCGGCAAGTCCATGCCGCGCTCGGCCAGCGACAGCACCGCGTCCGGCCCGCCCGCGCCAAAGCGGATGACAGGGCCGAATTGCGGATCGCGACGCACGCGGATCGCCATGGGCCGTGATTCGGCTTCGGCTGCCGATGGAGCGGTGGCGTCGGACAACGGCACATAGAACAGCGACAGCAATGTGCGGATTTCGGCCGTATTCAGCTCGCGCCGGCAATCGGCGCGCACGCGCGCAACGATTTCGCGCGCCGCCGCCAGGTCCGGCACGTGGCTGGCAGGTTCGGGCGGCTGCGTCTGCAACAGCAACTGCTGGTTGTAGTGGTGCGACGCCAGCACGCCGAACGCGTCCGCGGCCGACTCGGGCGTGCGGAACGCCGACGTGCCCGCATCGTCCAGCATGCGCCGCAACGGACGCATGCCGGCGTCGCCCATAAAGCAGGTCACCACGGGTTTCTTGGCGGACGGCGCGATCTGGGCCAATTCGCGCGCCACGGCGGGCATGTCGGCCAAGGCGTCGGGCGCCAGCAGCACCAGCACGCCGTCCACGCCGGCGTCGTCCAGGACGGCTTCCAGCATGGCGCGGATGCGCTCGGGCGTCATCGGCAGATAGGTGATGACGGGGTTGGCGGTGCCGGCGTCGGGCTCCAGCATCTCGGCCAGTGCGCGCTGCGTGGCGGGCGCCAGGTCGGCGCGCAGGACGGCGGCGTCGGGGCCGATCAGATCCATGGCGAGCTGCGGGGGTCCGCTGCCGTTGGAGATGAGCGCCACCCGGCGGCCCTTGGGGCGGCGCGTGTAGCCCAGCACCTTCACGGCCGAGAAGAGCTGCACGAAGTAGCGCACACGCACCGCGCCAGCCCGACGCAGCGCCGCATCGAAAACGGCGTCGCTGCTGTCGGCATCGGAGCGGCCGGCCTTGAGCACGATGACCGGCTTGATGCTGGCCGCGGCCCGCAGGGTGCTCATGAACTCGCGGGCGGGCCCGACGTCTTCCAGGTAGAGGACGATGCTGTCCGTGCGCGGATCGCTGGCCAGGTAGTCCAGCAGCTTGGGCAGGCCCACCACGGCTTCGTCGCCCAGCGACACGGCGGTGGAAAAGCCGATGTGCACGTCCTCGGCCCAGTCCATGACGGCGGCCATGATGGAGCGCGACTGCGCCACCAGCGCCACGCGGCCGCTGCGCGCCAGCACCGGGTGCTGGCTGAAGTTCAGGCCCGCGTGCGGCCGCTGCGCGCCGAAAGAGCGCGGCCCCAGCAGTTCGCAGTGGTTTTCCTCGGCCCAGGCCCGGCACAACGCCAGCGTGCCGCGCGGGTACGGGTCGGGCAATTCGTGCGGCAGCAGAATTACGGCGCGAGGCGACAACGGCGCCAGGCGGCGCAGCGTTTCGGGCAGCACGGCAGGCGACACGCAAACCAGGGCCAGATCAGGCCGGTCGCCCTGGGCTAGGCCTTCAAGCCTGTCCGGCAGGTCGGGGGCTGCACCGGGTTCGACGGCGACAACCGTGGTCTTTGTCTTCAGGGCGGGAGACAGGGAACTTGCCGCGGGCAGCGGCCGATCGGCCACGATCACCAGCGAGGCGGGTTCGAACATCGGCGCAAGAGCGTGTCTCAACATGGGGAGGTCGGGCCAGGGCCTGTTCACACTAATCTAAAATAGCGTTCATCGTATCAAGACAAGCCCGCTGTCCGCTTGATGAGGACACTGCCCGACGCCGCTTTGTGGCGCCGCAGCCGCTAACACTGCCACCTATGACTTCCAACGCCACTACACCCATTCGCACCCGCTTTGCGCCTTCGCCCACCGGTTTCCTGCATCTGGGCGGCGCGCGCACCGCGCTGTTCTCCTGGGCCTTCGCGCGCCACCACAAGGGCACCTTCGTGCTGCGCATCGAGGACACGGACGTCGAGCGGTCCACGCCGGAAGCGGTGCAGGCCATCCTGGACAGCATGGAATGGCTGGGCATGCAGCCGGACGAAGGCCCCTTCTACCAAATGCAGCGCATGGACCGGTACCGCGAAGTCGTGGCCCAGATGCTGGCCGCCGGCACCGCCTATCACTGCTACAGCTCGCCCGAAGAAGTCGAAGCGATGCGCGAGGCTGCCCGCGCCCGCGGCGACAAGCCGCGCTACGACGGCACCTGGCGCCCGGAACCCGGCAAGATGCTGCCCGCCATCCCCGAAGGCCGCAAGCCGGTGGTGCGCTTCAAGAATCCCCAGGACGGCGCCACGTCCTGGAACGACATGGTCAAGGGCACGATCAGCTTCGACAACACCGAGCTCGACGACCTGATCATCGCGCGTCCGGACGGCACGCCCACCTATAACTTCTGCGTCGTGGTCGACGACTGGGACATGGGCATCACGCACGTGCTGCGCGGCGATGACCACGTCAACAACACGCCCCGCCAGATCAACATCCTGCGCGCGCTTGGCGCCACCCTGCCGGAATACGGCCACGTGCCGATGATCCTGGGCCCGGACGGCGAAAAGCTGTCCAAGCGCCACGGCGCGGTCAACGTCATGGAGTACGACAACGAAGGCTATCTGCCCGAAGCCATGATCAACTACCTGGCCCGTCTGGGCTGGAGCCACGGCGACGACGAACTCTTTTCGCGCGACCAGCTCGTGTCGTGGTTCGACACCAAGCATCTGTCCAAGTCCGCGTCGCAGTGGGATCCCAAGAAGCTGAACTGGGTCAACGCCCACTACATCAAGCAGATGGACAACGCCGAACTGGCCGAACGCGTCGCCACGCGCGTGGCGACGCGCGGCGGTTATCCCGAGCAGATCGACCTGCCGGGCGTCATGGGCCTCCTGAAGGACCGCGCCGAAACGCTGGAGCAACTGGCCGACGGCGCCATGCTGTTCTGCGGCGAATTCAAGGGCGCGCCGGCTGAGCTGGCCGAACAGCACCTGACCGCGCCGGCCCGCGAGGCGCTGGCCGATTTCGCGCAGCGCGCGCAGGATGCGGAGTGGACGCGCGAAGCGCTGTCCGCGCTGATCAAGGGCGTGCTGGCCGACCGCGGGCTGAAGATGCCGCAACTGGCCATCCCGCTGCGCGTGGCGGTCACCGGTCAGACGCAGACGCCTGCGGTGGATGCGGTGCTGGCACTGCTGGGCAAGGAAACCGTGCTCAAGCGGCTGTCGGACATTTGAATCCGGGTGTCAGACACTCTCCGAAAGCCTACTGCCCAGGTGTCTGACACCCTTGAGAGATAACGCCACAAACCCGCGACGGTCTCGGCAGGGTGTCTGACACCTGCATAATCCATGGATGCCTGACACCCCCATAAACCAAGGGCCTTTTCATCCAACGATGAACAAGGCCCTTTCTGTTTTCAATCTGGCGTAACGCCAACGCCCTCACCCCTGCTGCATCCCCGCCCTCGCCTTGAGCGCCCGGGCAAAGAACGCCCCCAGCAGCGGCAACAGCACGGCCGAGCCGCCGAACAGCGCGCCCGGTCCGATCTCGTCCACCACCGCCCCCGCCAGCGCCACGCCGGCCGCCTGCCCCATGAACAGGCACGACGCGAACCACGCGACCGCCGTGCCACGCGCCGACGGCACCATCTGCGTTGCGTTCGTCTGCAGCGTCGCGTGAAGCAGGTAGTACCCAAAACCCGCCAGGACACTTGCCAGCAGGCTCCACATCCACACCGGTCCCAACAGGTACGACAGGAATGCCACGCCCAGCACCAGTCCGCCCGCGACAGCCAAGCCGCGCTCGCCGAGCCGCTTGAGGATGCGCCCCGCGACGACTGTATAGATCAGCCCGCCCACCGCGTACACGGCCACCAGCGCGCCCGCGGCCGTCAGCGAGATATCGAAGCGCTCATGCAGGTACGACGGCGCAAAGGCCAGCGCGCCGAACACCAGCAAGCCTTCGATGAACACCGTCGCCAGCACCACGCGCGCCCACCGCGTGCCGAGCACCAACCGCGCCTGCGCGATAAAACCTTGCCGTGGCGCACCGGGGTCGACCTGCGCAAATCCGGCCGCGCGCTGGCGGCGCACTTCCAGATGCAGCAGCACGCCCACGATCAGATAGCCCGCCACGAGCGCGGCAAAGGCCCAGCGCCAGCCGACGGTATCGGCGAACAGGCCGCCCGCAAGCTGGCCGGCGGACATGCCGAGGATGGTGCCGGTCAGAAAGCGCGCCAGCGTCGCCTGCCGGCGTTCATAGGGGACGTTGTCGCCGATCCAGGCCATGGACAGCGGCACGATGCCCGCGCCCGCGGCGCCCGACAAGGCGCGGCAGAACACCAGCATATCGAGCGATCCGGCCATGACGGCGCCGGCGCTGCCCAGCGCGCACGCCACGGTGGCGACGCTGACCACGCGGTATTTGCCGTAACGGTCGCCCACCGGACCGAAGAACATCTGCAGCACGCCATACGCCACGGCAAACGCCGTGACCGCGCGCGCGGCCTGGCCGGTGGTGGTGCCGAATTCCGCCGCCAGTTGCGGCAGCATGGGATCACAGATTCGGAAAGCGCTGGCGCTGACGAAGGCGGCCAGCGCCAGCAGCGCGATCGCGCGTGCTTCGGAGGACAGGGCGGGCATGGGTAACCGGCGGCGGGGCGAAAGTCGAAGCCCGCACCTTACCGCAGCCCGGCCCGCTTGGCGAAACCGCCGGGCGTAGTGTCCGCCCGGCGCAACGCTCAGTAGGCGAGGCGATAGCCCGCCGGCATGCGGCGCGCGGTGAGCAGCATGCCACCGCTCTTGAGTTCACGCAGCGCCAGCTTGGATTGCTCGACCTTTTCGACGCGGTAGCGGTTCAGATAGATCGGATCGGTGGGGTCCACCGGCTCGCCGGCCGACTTGGTGGTGCGCATCGTGTAGACGCCGTTCTCCACGCTCCAGCAGCCCGTCTCGCGCAGCGCGGGACGCGTCTTGCGGCCGATCTTGAGCAGGGATTCGTAGGACATCGTGCCGTCGGCCGACAGCACGATCAGCGCTTGCATGTCGCCGGCCACGTCGCGCGGACGCGAATTCGACAACCAGGTGCCGACCATCGGATCACCAGCCTTGGCGGGCGTGCAAACCACCGGCTTGGGCGGATCCGCAGGCTGGGCCTCGGTGATGGCGGCGGGCTTCCTGGCGGCGCAACCGGCCAGGATCACGAGGGCGCAGGCAACGCCTGCCGTACGCAAAAACACACTGCTCATGACTTCCTCAAGACGTCCGCCGACGCGCCGCGCCGATCACACCGGCACGTCCCAGGCGCAGCGGACTTCACGCACTCTAAATAGGCGCCAGGGAAGAATCAACGAGGATCCGCGCCGTGTGCAAATGCGCAACAGTGCGGCCGCGAGCGCGCCCAGAATCCGCGCGGAAACCGCAAAAATGCGTTGGTTTCAAGCGACAGAGCCTCTCTATATATAGAGCGCCCCGAAACGGCTACAGCGGCAGCCGCTGTTCGTGCTTGATCTCGCGCAGCGCCACGATGGTGCGTGTCTGCCGGATGCCCGGCATGTTGAAGAGGAACCGGTGCAGGAAGCGGTCATAGGCTTCGGGGCTTTCCACCAGGATTTTCAACAGGAAGTCCGAATCCCCGGTGACCGCATAGCACTCCAGGATTTCCGGCGCATCGCGCACCGACCGCTCGAAGTGTTCAACGGTGTTGGCCGAGTGCCGCTCCAGGCTGATCTGCGCAAACATGCAGCCCAGCCCCACCTTGCTGCGGTCGACCTGGGCGCTGTAGCCCTGGATCACCCCGCTCGCCTCCATTGCCTTCACCCGCCGCCACACCGGCGCGGCGGACAGCCCCACCTTCTCGGAAAGCTGCTGCGCCGAGGCCCGGCCGTCTTCCTGCAGGGCCTTGAGGATGCCGATATCGGTCTTGTCCATTCGTTTGTCTCCTGATTTTTTTGGAATACGAAATGTTCATTGCGAATTATAGGGATAGCACGATCCAAAAACGCAATAAACCTGATCCCTCGCGAACCTATCATGGTGCCAAATACGAGGAGCATTGACTATGGACGGTACCCCCGCCGCCGCACCCGAGCTGGACCTTGAGTATCAGCTCGCCGACAACCTGACGCGCGAGTCCGGCCGCATCTTCCTGACCGGCACGCAGGCCCTGGTGCGCATGATGCTCACGCAGCGCCGGGTGGACCGCGAGCGCGGCTTGAACACGGCCGGTTTCGTGTCGGGGTACCGCGGATCGCCGCTGGGCGGCGTGGACATGGCCATGTGGAAGGCGCAGAAGGCGCTGGACGCCAACCAGATCACCTTCTTGCCGGGCATCAACGAAGACATGGCCGCCACCGCGGTGATGGGGACGCAGCAGGCCGGCGTGCGCGACGACCGCAATGTCGATGGCGTGTTTGCCATGTGGTACGGCAAGGGCCCGGGCGTGGATCGCGCCGGCGACGCGCTGCATCATGGCAATGCCGCGGGCGCCTCGCGCAACGGCGGCGTGCTGGTGGTGGTGGGCGACGACCACACCGCTGTGTCCTCCTCGATCCCGCACGCCAGCGAGGCCTCGCTGATCGGCTGGCAGATGCCCATCGTGCATCCGACGTCCATTGACGAATACGAGACCTTCGCGCTGTGGGGCTGGGCGCTGTCGCGTTATGCCGGCACCTGGGTCGCCTTCAAGGCGGTGTCCGAGACCATCGAAAGCGGCCACTCCTTCACCCCTGCCCCGATTCAGACCTACGACATGCCCGCGGATCCGGACATGCCGTCCGGATCGCTTGAGTATTCGGCGCGCGACTTTCTGTCCCTGGCGGTCGAGACGCGCATGAACCAGCGCATGAAGGCGGTCGCCGCCTTCGCGCGCCGCCACAGCCTGGACAAGCTGACCTGTCCGGCGCCCAAGGCAACGGTGGGCATCGTCACCGTGGGCAAGGCGCACCTGGACACCATGGAAGCGCTGGCGCGACTGGGCGTGGATACGGTGACGGCGAACGCGCCCGTACGCATCTACAAGCCGGGTCTCACCTGGCCGATGGACGAGGGCCGTCTGCTCGAATTCGCGCGCGGCCTGTCGCACATCCTGGTCGTCGAAGAAAAAGGCGCGGTGGTCGAAAGCCAGATCAAGGACATGCTGTTCAACCTGCCCGAGCGCCCCACGGTCGTGGGCAAGAAGGGTCTGGACGGCGAGCCGATGGTGACGTCGGCCGGCCAATTGCGCCCGTCGCTGCTGGCCGCGCCGCTGGCCGGCTGGCTGTCGCGCGCCGCAGGACTTCCGGTGAACCGCGACCTGTCGGCATTCGAATGCCAGGCCCCGCTGTCCAACGACGCGGACGGGATGCGCCGCCGCCCTTACTTCTGCTCGGGCTGTCCGCACAGCACGTCGACCAAGGTGCCCGAGGGCAGCCAGGCGCTGTCCGGCGTGGGCTGCCACTACATGGCTGCATGGATGGACCGCGACACGGGTGGCCTGACGCAGATGGGCGGCGAAGGCGTCGACTGGATCGGCCTGTCCCGCTACACGAAGATGCCGCACATCTTCCAGAACATGGGCGAAGGCACGTACTACCACTCGGGTTACCTGGCCATCCGCCAGGCCGTCGCGGCGCGCGCCAACATCACCTACAAGATCCTGTTCAACGATGCCGTGGCGATGACGGGCGGGCAGCCGGTCGACGGCCCGATCTCGGTCCCGCAGATCTGCCAGCAGTTGCGGGGCGAGAACGTGGCGCGCATCGTGGTCACCACGGACGAGCCGGAAAAGTACCAGGGCGTGGACCTGGGCCCCGGCATCAAGGTCCACCACCGCCGCGAGCTGGACGCGCTGCAGCGCGAGCTGCGCGAAATCCCCGGCGTGACTGTGCTGATCCATGACCAGACCTGCGCTGCCGAAAAGCGCCGCCGCCGCAAGAAGAACCAGTTCCCGGATCCGGCGCGCCGCATGCTGATCAACAGCGCGGTGTGCGAAGGCTGCGGCGACTGCGGCGTGAAGTCGAACTGCCTGTCGGTCGTTCCGCTGGAAACGCCTTATGGCCGCAAGCGTGCGATCGATCAATCCAGCTGCAACAAGGACTATTCCTGCGCGGAGGGCTTCTGCCCCAGCTTCGTGTCCGTGATGGGCGGCAAGCCCAGAAAGAGCGCGGCGCCGAAGGCCGACCAGGAACGCCTGCAAGGCCTGATCGCCGGCCTGCCGCTGCCCGACATCCACGCGCTGGAGCATCCCTATCGCCTGCTGGTCGCCGGCATGGGCGGCACGGGCGTCATCACCATAGGCGCCATCGTGTCGATGGCCGCGCACCTGGAAGGACTGTCCGCGGCGGTGCTGGACCTGACCGGGCTGGCGCAGAAAGGCGGCACCGTCGTCAGTCACATCCGTCTTGCACCCGCCGGCGCAACCGCCGGCCCCGTGCGCCTGGACTGGCAGCAGGCCGACGCGGCCATCCTGTGCGATCCGGTCGCCGCCGTCGCGCCCGATTCGCTGGGCGCCCTGCGCCGCGGCCACACCAAGGTCACGGTGAACACCTACGTGGCGCCGGTCTCCGACTTCACGCGCAATCCCGACGCCGCGATGCGCCCCGAAGCGCTGCTCGCCAAGATCCGTCACGCGGCCGGCGACACGCACACCGCGGCGATCGACGCGCACGAAGCGGCCCTCGCGCTCTTCGGCGACAGCATCCTGTCGAACATGTTCATGCTGGGCTATGCCTGGCAACGCGGCGGCGTGCCGCTGTCGCAGGCCGCCATCTACCGCGCGATCGAACTGAACGGCGTGGCGGTCGCGGCCAATCGCGCCGCCTTCGACAACGGCCGGCTCGCAGCGCATCAACCTGACGCGCTGCAAGGCGCCTTGCGTCCCCGGGCCCAGGTCGTGCAGCTTCACGTGCCCGAAACGTTCGAACGTGCCGTGGCGCGCCGGGTCGAAGACCTGACGGCTTATCAGGACGCCGCGTATGCCCGCACCTATCAGCAGGTCGTCGACGCCGTCGCGGCACGCGAGCGGGAGCTGGCGCCGGACGCCAAGTCGCCGCGCCTGGCGATGGCGGTGGCGCGCGGCCTGTACAAGCTCATGGCCTACAAAGACGAATACGAAGTGGCGCGCCTTTATACCGGCGACGCGTTCAAGGCGCAGCTGGAGGGTCAGTTCGAAGGCGACTACAGCCTGCGCTTTCACATGGCCCCGCCGATCTTCGCGCGCAAGGATCCGCGCACCGGCGTGCCGCGCAAGATGACGCTGGGTCCGCGCACGATGTCGGCACTGAAATTGCTGACGCGTCTGAAGGGCCTGCGCGGCACGTGGTTCGATCCGTTCGGCCACACGGCCGAGCGCAAGATGGAACGGGCGCTGGTGAAGGAGTACCGCCAGACCATAGACCAGCTCGTTGCAGGGTTGACCTCGGACAACCTCGCGCAAGCGGCTACAATCGCCGCCCTGGCAGAAAACATTCGCGGTTTCGGCCACGTGAAGGCCGCGAATGTCGACAAGTATCGGACCGATCTGGCCCGACTCATGCAGAGCTATACAGCACCGGCCTCACACGCCGTCCCCTTGCGGAAAACCGCATAAACAGCCGGTCTGAGTGGTCACTGACCTGGGCGCGCCTTACGGGGCGCGCCTAGTGCATTTGGTTACAATCTTTTGTGGGATTCGTCTTATCTTCTTCTTGTCCCTGTAAACGTCGATCACTAGAATTAGTGGCCAACGAGGGGTGCTACACTACATCTTGTGGTCGCCCAAGCGCGGATTCCCGCCGGCCACGCCTTACGGACTAGCCCGTCCGGACGTTGCGACCCCCATTACAAGATCCAATTTTGACCCGACATGACGCCGTCATGCCGTTATCTACGCGCTTTTACGCACAGGAGCTTCCATGCAGACTACGATCGCCTCTGTGACCCGGCCTTCGGCCGTGCCGCCCTCCCAAACCGACTCCCCCGCCGACGCCAATAGCGGCAAATGGGCCAGCTACAACATCATCCGCCGCAATGGCTCGGTGGTTGGCTTTGAGCCCAGCAAGATTGCCATCGCCATGACCAAGGCCTTCCTGGCCGTCAATGGTGGCCAAGGCGCCGCATCCGCCCGTGTGCGCGAACTCGTCGAAACGCTGACCGGCCAAGCCGTCAACGCGCTGGTTCGCAACCGCCCCAACGGCGGCACCTTCCATATTGAAGACATCCAGGACCAGGTCGAACTGGCGCTGATGCGCTCTGGCGAGCATGACGTCGCGCGCGCCTATGTCCTGTACCGCGAAAAGCGCACGCAGGAACGCGCCGCCGCTGCTGCCGCCGAAGGCCAGCAGAAGGCCGCCGCCGCGCCGCAGGAACACGTGCTGAACGTCACCGACGGCGGCGTGCGCCGTCCGCTGGACGTCGCCGAACTGCGCGCGACCATCGTCGCCGCCGGCGAAGGCCTGTCTGAATTCATCGACGCCGAAGCCATCCTGAAGGAAACGGTCAAGAACCTGTACGACGGCATTCCCGTCGACGAAGTCTTCAAGTCCGCCATCCTGTCCGCGCGCGCGCTGGTCGAAAAGGATCCGGCCTACAGCCAGGTCACCGCCCGTCTGCTGCTGCACACGATCCGCAAGGAAGTGCTGGGCGAGGAAGTCTCGCAAGACGGCATGGGCGCGCGTTACGCCGAATACTTCCCCACGTTCATTGCCCGCGGCATCGAAGGCGGCCTGCTGTCGCCCGAACTGGCCAACTATGACCTGACCAAGCTGGGCAAGGCGCTGAACGCCAAGCGCGACCTGCAGTTCGGCTACCTCGGCCTGCAGACCCTGTACGACCGCTACTTCCTGCACATCCGCGGCACCCGCATCGAACTGCCGCAGGTCTTCTTCATGCGCGTCGCCATGGGCCTGGCGCTGCGCGAGACCGACCGCGAAACGCGCGCCATCGAGTTCTACGAGATCCTGTCCTCGTTCGACTTCATGAGCTCCACGCCCACGCTGTTCAACTCGGGCACGCTGCACTCGCAGCTGTCGTCGTGCTACCTGACCACCGTCTCGGACGACCTGGAAGGCATCTACGACGCCATCAAGGAAAACGCGCTGCTGGCCAAGTACGCCGGCGGCCTGGGCAACGACTGGACCCCGGTCCGCGCGCTGCGCAGCCACATCAAGGGCACCAACGGCGAAAGCCAGGGCGTCGTGCCGTTCCTGAAGGTCGTCAACGACACGGCCGTCGCCGTGAACCAGGGTGGCAAGCGCAAGGGTGCGGTCTGCACGTACCTCGAGTCGTGGCACCTGGACATCGAAGAATTCCTGGAACTGCGCAAGAACACCGGCGACGAACGCCGCCGCACGCACGACATGAACACGGCGAACTGGATTCCCGACCTGTTCATGAAGCGCGTCATGGAAGGCGGTGAGTGGACGCTGTTCTCGCCGTCCGACTGCCCCGACCTGCACGACAAGTATGGCCGCGCGTTCGAAGAAGCCTACGTGGGCTACGAAGCCCGCGTCGCCAGCGGCGAACTGAAGCTGTTCAAGAAGATGCCGGCGCTGACGCTGTGGCGCAAGATGCTGTCGATGCTGTTCGAAACCGGCCACCCGTGGATCACGTTCAAGGATCCGTGCAACATCCGTTCGCCGCAGCAGCACGTGGGCGTCGTCCACAGCTCGAACCTGTGCACCGAGATCACGCTGAACACCAACGAATCCGAAATCGCGGTTTGCAATCTGGGTTCCGTGAACCTGGTCGCACACATGAAGCCGGCTGCCGGCGGCGGTTTCGAACTGGACCACGACAAGATCAAGCGCACGGTCAGCATCGCCATGCGCATGCTCGACAACGTGATCGACATCAACTACTACGCCGTCGACAAGGCCCGCAATTCCAACGCGCGCCATCGTCCGGTGGGCATGGGCATCATGGGCTTCCAGGATTGCCTGCAGATGATGCGCGTGCCGTACGCATCGCAAGCCGCTGTTGAATTCGCGGACCGTTCGATGGAAGCGGTGTGCTATCACGCGTACTTCGCGTCGAGCCTGCTCGCTGAAGAACGCGGCCGCTATCAATCGTATGAAGGCTCGCTGTGGTCGCGTGGCATCTTGCCGCAAGACACGTTGAAGATGCTGCGTGATGAACGTGGTGGTCACGTTGAGGTTGATGAATCGAGCACGCTCGATTGGGATACGTTGCGCACGCGCATCAAAGAACACGGCATGCGCAACTCCAATTGCATCGCAATCGCCCCAACCGCCACTATTTCCAATATCATTGGCGTATCTGCGTGCATCGAACCCACTTTCCAGAACTTGTACGTCAAATCGAATCTCTCCGGCGAGTTCACGGTCGTTAACGATTACCTCGTGCGTGACCTGAAGAAACTCGGTCTCTGGGACGAAGTCATGGTCGCCGACCTCAAGTACTTCGACGGCAGCCTGTCCCGCATCGATCGCGTTCCTTCCGAACTCCGCGAACTCTACGCCACCGCGTTCGAAGTCGAACCGAGCTGGCTGGTTGAATGCGCGTCGCGCCGTCAGAAGTGGATCGATCAAGCCCAGTCGCTGAACATCTACATGGCCGGCGCATCGGGCAAGAAACTGGACGACACCTACAAGCTGGCATGGACGCGTGGCCTGAAGACCACGTACTACCTGCGCACCCTTGGCGCCACCAGCGCCGAGAAGTCCACCGGACGCGGCGGCGAACTGAACGCCGTCAGCGCAGGCAATCCGTCCACTGCTTCCGCCGTTGCCGCAGCACCTGTTTTGCCGGAACCCGAAGTTCTCGGGGCGGTTTGCACCATGCGGCCGGGCGACCCCGGCTTCGAAGAGTGCGAAGCCTGCCAATAACCGCCTCCGGAGAATGAATCATGATTAATTGGGACGACGACACCACCGCCACGCAACCTGCACAACCTGCCGCGCCCGCGGCGGGCGGTCAGGCTGCCCCGGAAGTCCGGGCGGCGACGGGTGTTTTCGGCGACACCGCCATGCCCACGCCGGCCGCGCCTGAACACGCTGCCGGCCTGGCCGCCAGCGGCTCGGCCACCTCGCAGCGCGTGAAGGTTGCCGACAAGCGCATCATCAATGGCCAGACCGACGTCAACCAGCTTGTGCCTTTCAAGTACAAGTGGGCGTGGGAAAAGTACCTGGCCACTTGCGCCAACCATTGGATGCCGCAAGAGATCAACATGTCGCGCGACATCGCCCTCTGGAAGAACCCGAACGGGCTCACCGAGGACGAGCGCCGCATCGTCAAGCGCAACCTCGGCTTCTTCGTGACCGCCGACTCGCTGGCCGCCAACAACATCGTGCTGGGCACCTACCGCCACATCACGGCTCCCGAATGCCGCCAGTTCCTGCTGCGCCAGGCCTTCGAAGAAGCCATCCACACGCACGCCTATCAATACATCGTCGAAAGCCTGGATCTGGACGAAGCCGAGATCTTCAACGCTTATAACGAAGTGCCGTCCATCCGGGCAAAAGACGAGTTCCTGATCCCGTTCATCGACGCGATCGCTGATCCCAACTTCAAGACGGGCACGCCCGAAGCCGACCAGACGCTGCTGAAGTCGCTGATCGTTTTCGCTTGCCTCATGGAAGGCCTGTTCTTCTACGTTGGCTTCACGCAGATCCTGGCGCTTGGCCGCCAGAACAAGATGACCGGCGCTGCCGAGCAGTACATGTACATCCTTCGCGATGAATCCATGCACTGCAACTTCGGCATCGATCTGATCAACACCGTCAAACTGGAAAATCCGCATCTCTGGACGCCGGAATTCCGCGAAGAAATTCGAGAACTCTTCCGCAAAGCGGTCGAACTCGAATACGCTTACGCCGAAGACACGATGCCGCGCGGCGTGTTGGGCTTGAACGCACCCATGTTCAAATCCTACCTGCGCTTCATCGCCAACCGTCGTTGCCAGCAGATCGGTATCGAACCTCTGTACCCCCAGGAAGAAAATCCCTTCCCGTGGATGGCGGAAATGATCGACCTTAAAAAGGAACGCAACTTTTTTGAAACTCGCGTGATCGAATACCAAACCGGTGGCACGCTGAGCTGGGAGTAACGCAGTACGCCATCGAGCCCGGCGCGGGCACGCCCTCTTCTCGTTGATGGGCGTC
This sequence comes from Achromobacter sp. ACRQX, assembly GCF_022346505.1. Classification (NCBI taxonomy): domain Bacteria; kingdom Pseudomonadati; phylum Pseudomonadota; class Betaproteobacteria; order Burkholderiales; family Alcaligenaceae; genus Achromobacter; species Achromobacter sp. ACRQX. The sequence goes on along the minus strand of NZ_JAKRML010000014.1, from coordinate 48,899 downwards.
GCGTTCGCGACAGGCTTGATGGCAATCTCCTTGGTCAGGGTGTCTTCGAACACGTAGAACAAGCGGTCGGCGGCCTGTGGACAGGCTGCCTGCCGGCGCCATTTGAAATGGCTCGCGCCAAAGGAGCGGGGGCCATATCAAATGGCTGTGCCGAATTCATTAGCGCAAACCGTAGTAGCTGTTGCTCGCACAGAACAGCGGCATGCGCCGATGAATAGCCCGGGCACGGTCCGCCAATTGGCGGGTCGGGGCACGGGTTTAAGTTCTGGGACCCCTGAACCTAAGGAGCATGACCATGGCAACAGCCAAGAAAGCCGTCAAGAATGCAGCGGTGAAAAAACCCGCCGCCAAGAAGGCAGCAGCAAAGAAGGCCGCTCCGGCCAAGAAAGCTGCCGTCAAGAAAGTCGCAGTGAAGAAAGTCGCAGCCGCCAAGAAGCCGGCCGTGAAGAAGGTTGCCGCCAAGAAGGCGCCGGCCGCCAAGAAGGCCGTTGCCAAGAAGGCAGTCGCCAAGAAGGCCGTAGCAAAGAAGGCTCCGGCCGCCAAGAAGGCCGTTGCCAAGAAGGCAGTTGCCAAGAAAGCCGTCGCAAAGAAGGCCGTAGCCAAGAAGGCTGTCGCCAAGAAGGCGGTTGCCAAGAAAGCTGTAGCCAAGAAGGCCCCGGCCGCCAAGAAGGCTGTTGCCAAGAAGGCTGTCGCCAAGAAGGCCCCGGCCGCCAAGAAAGCCGTAGCCAAGAAGGCTGCTGCCAAGAAGGCCCCGGCCGCCAAGAAAGCGGTTGCCAAGAAGGCCGTAGCCAAGAAGGCCCCGGCTGCCAAGAAGGCTCCCGCTGCCAAGAAGGCTCCCGCTTCCAAGCCGGCTGTCGCCGCAAAGAAGCCCGCCGCCGCCAAGAAGCCCGCTGCGAAGAAAGCCGCTCCGAAGAAGCCCGCCACGCCGCCCACCACGGCTGCTGCCCCGGGCGCGAAGACCGCGCTGAACCCCGCCGCGTCGTGGCCGTTCCCGACGGGTGGCCGTCCCTAATCCGGACGCGCCGAAGCGTTAGCTTCATCAGAGCCGCCTGGTATTTACCGGGCGGCTTTTTTGTCGTCCCCGCGTCAATGCCATGCAAATGGCTGCCCCTTTGCACTAGGCCTGAAGCACTAGGACCGTACGCAATTTTTACGTCTGGCCGTGCGACAATTGACTCCTCTTTTTTGGGGTGATCGCGTCCATGCTCGGTGAAATCTTCCGCTTCCTTCTCGAAATCGTGTTCACGCTGTTTGGCGCGGCACTGATTGCCCGCGCCTGGATGCACGCGATACGGCTGCATCCCTTCAACCCGCTGGCGCGCGCGATCTACGGCGCCACCAACTGGCTCGTGATGCCGCTGCGCAAGATCATTCCCGCCGGCAACAAGATCGACTGGACCAGCCTCGTGTGCGCATGGCTGTCGGCGCTGGTCTATCTGGTGCTGCTGTGGCTGGTGGCCATCGGCGCGCTGATTCCCGCCGCACTGCTGCCCGCCGCCATGGGTTCGGCGCTCATCATGACCGCGAAATGGGCGCTGAATCTGGTGGTCTGGTTGACGCTGATCCAAGCCGTGCTGTCGTGGGTCAACCCGATGGCGCCCATGATGCCGCTGCTGCAGTCGCTGACCGCGCCGTTGCTCGATCCCATCCGCCGCATCCTGCCGCGCACCTCGATCGACTTCTCGCCGCTGATCCTGCTGGTGGCCGCGCAGATCCTCTTGATGGTCCTGGCTCGCCTGAGCTACGGCATGATGGGCGTGTAATCGCCCGCTGCACCATTGCTTTGCACAGCGCCCCCATCAGCGGGGCGCTGGTCCAGCCGGCCGGCGGCGTCTTGCGCTAGACCGGAATGGCGCTGTAGATCTCGATCAGCTTCTTGCGATCGATCTTGTGGTTGTTCGACATCGGCAGCGCCGGGCAGGCAACCAGCTCTGACGGCACCATGTACGGCGGCAGGCGCTCGGCCAGCCGCTCCTTCCAGCCGGACAAGGTCTCCGGCGCAAGCAGCGACGCCTCCTGCCCCGCACCGTCCAGCCCAGTCACGAAGCCGATCAACCGCACCGCGGTGCCGTCGGGACGGCGCAGCACCGCGCAGGCGCTTCCTTCCACCCCCGGCAGGCCGTGCAAAGCCTCGTCGATCTCGGCCAGCTCGATACGATAGCCGTTCAGCTTGATCTGATCGTCCATCCGGCCGCGGCAAAACAGCAGCCCGCCCTCTTCCATCAGACCCAGGTCGCCCGTGCGGAACGCGCGGCGGCCATCGTCATAGGTGTAGAGCTTGGCCGCGTTCAGGTCGGCGCGGTTCAGGTAGCCCCGCATGACGTGGTCTCCCACGATGCAGATCTCGCCCTCGTCCACGAGCAGCACGCTGTCGGGCTTGGCGTGTCCGACCGGCAACGGATCGTGCGCCGCCAGCACCGCATCGGTAACTTCGATCCAGGTGGTGGCCACCGTGGCTTCGGTCGGGCCGTAGGTGTTCAGGATGGATGCGTCGGGAAAACGCTGGCGCAGCTTCTTGGCCAGCGCCGCCGGCAGCGGCTCGCCGCAGAAGAGGAACGTGCGCAGCGTCGGCAGCGTGGCGGGCGAGAAGTCGCGGTTGGCCAATTGCTGATGGGCGAACGACGGCGTGGACACCCACACCGTGATGCCGTGGCCGGCCAGCCGTTCCATCCACGGGCCGGGCGCGGCGATCTGTTCGCGCGCGTTGAGCACGCAGCTGCCGCCGGACGCCAGCGTGGCGAAGACCTCGTACATGGACAGGTCGAAACTGAACGGCGCCTGGTTCATGAAGACGGGCGCCTCGCCCAGGCCAAAGCTGCCGAGCATCCAGTCGCCGAGCAGGCCGACGCTTTCGCGGCCGATCTGCACGCCCTTCGGATCGCCCGTGCTGCCCGACGTGAACATCACGTAGGCCAGGCCACGCTCTTGCAGCACTTCGCCCTCGCCCGCCGTGAAGGTGCCGGCCGCGGCATCGAAGACGGCGGCGGCGCGCACGATCTCGACGATGCGGCGCAGGCGCTCAGCAGGGTAGATGGTGTCCACCGGAACGAACGGCGCGCCGATGAGCAGCGCGCCGACCATCGCGACGAAGAACGCGGCTTCCTTGTGACCGTAGATGGCCACCGGCACGTCGCGCGCCACGCCGTGCTGGCGGGCGGCGTCGGCCCAGGCCTCGGCCTCAGTGCGCAACTGCGTCCAGGTCAGGCTGCGGTCGGCGGCGGCAACGGCCAGCGCGTCGGGCGCGCGGCCGTCGTCGGCGAACTGGAAGGACTTCAAGTCGAAACGCATGCCGAAGCTCCCGGCGTTAGATGGGACTGCGGCCGCTGAACACGTACAGCGCCAGCGCGGCCAGAATCAGGGTGAGCACGCGCCCCAGAAAGCGCATGACGGGCTTGGCCAGCAGCGCCTGCAGACCGGGCCGCGTGCGCGCGGCGTTGATCAGCAGGTTGTGGCCCACTGAATACGCGCCGAACATCAGGCCGCTGACGATGTAGTGCAGCGACAGGCCGTTCCACACGCCCATCGCCAGCAGCGTCGCGAAGATGCCGATGTTCTGCGCCGCAAGGCGATGGCGGCCGAAGAAGCTGGTCTTGCTCAACGCCTTGTAAATCGGCATGAACACGACATCGCGCAGCCATTCGGACAGGCTGATGTGCCAGCGCCGCCAGAAATCCTGCGGGTTCAGCGTGGCCAGCGGATTGCGGAAGTTGATCGGCAGCGTGAAACCGAACAGCATGCCGATCCCGATCGCCATGGTCGAGTAGCCGGCAAAGTCGAAGAACAGGTAGGCGCTGTAGAGCGAGGCATTCAGCGCCACGCCGGTGAACGAATAGTCGTGCGCGTCCAGCGTGGCCAGCCCGTAACGCCAGATGAGCTCGGCAAGGCCAAACTTCTGGATCACGCCCACCATGATGAGTTCCAGCCCGGTCAGCCAGGTGTTCAGGTTGACGCCTTCGTAGCCGCGCTTCAGATCGGCCTGGAAGGCGCGCCAGCGGTACATGGGACCGGCCAGCAGCGTCAGCGGGAAGAACAGGTAGATGAAGTAATCCAGCGGCGAGACGCGCTCGTTGCGCGGCGCGAACAGCAGCACGTCGATGGCGCGGAAGGTGGCGAAGGACAACCCGAGCATGGCGCCCAGGTGCGATACGCCGGTTTTGACCAGCAGCAACGGCGTCATCGTGATGATCACCGCCAGCCAGGTCGGGATGTAGTTGCGGCGCATGGCCCACAGCGCGGCGCCGGAGATGGCGAAGAGCGCGATGGGCTGGTACGGCCGCGCCCAGAACACCGCCATCCAGACGCCCAGGCAGATGACGCCGATGATGTGGCGATAGCCAATGCGCAGCGGCATGCCGGACGATCGGTAGGCGACCAGGCCGAGGCCGCCGAACAGGGCGCCGCCGAAGAAGCTCAAGCTTGCGAAGAGTTCCATGGTGCGCTCAGAACTGCTGGTATTGGAATTCGACCTTGATCGGTCCGCCGCTGCCCGTCGTGGGCTGCGCCTGCAGCACGAACACGAGGATCACGCCCACGTACAAGCACAGGTGCCAGAAGAAGCGGCGCGCCCAGGCCACGCCCGCATTACGGGCTTCGTCTTTACGAAAGAGTTTCATCGGGAAAAATACTCCGCAATGCCTTGATCGGCCATGGCCCAGCCAAGTTCGGCCAGGTGCATGTCATCGCGCAGCATGCCCGGCTCGAAAGGAATGCTGTAAAGATCCAGGCACCCCATTTGGTACCGCGTGCACATGCCGGTGATGGCGGCCACCACGGGGTCGAATCGTTCGACGTCCAGGATGAGCTTGGGGTTGAACGGCTGGATGACGAAGTACGCCTTGACCTTGCGCTTTTGCAGCAGCGCCATCACACGTGAGAGGTCGCCCAGCTCGGTGCGGGTGATGGGATCGACGTCCGCGAATTCATTGCGCGCGGGCGAGTACAGCGGCGCGAGGTACTGCTGGTAGTAGTCGTCGCGCACATCGTAGGGGTTGTTGCCGCCCAGGTTGTGTTCGACGACGCGCGCTTCGTGCGTGATCCGCGACCACTGTCCGGCATTCAGGCGGGCGGACATCGGCCAGGACACGTAGCGGTGCGCGGGCACGGACAGCTTGGTGCGCGGCTTGTCGGGCGCCGGTTCCTGGCGCGCATGCCACCACAGCGCCAGCTTGTCTTTCAGCTCGGACACCTGACCATTGGCGATGAGCCACAGCAACCCCCAGTTCGCGTTGTCGCTGATCCAGTTCTGCATCTGCTCGCGCGTACTGGGCTGGTCCCACAACCGGTCCCAGACCGGTCCCGTGACGTGCTCGGCAAACGCGCTGCGCGGCAGCTGCCCGCCCGACGCGAACCAGGCCGGCGACAGCATGATGACCAGGCGCGTGTTGGGCGTGAGCGAATCAGATACCGATTCCAGCACGCTGACGATGCCATACGACTGGAACATCGCGTGGCCGTATGCGAGCGTCGGCACCTTCAGCTCTTCGGGAAAGAAGCGGTAGGGAACGAAGCGCAGGTCGTGGCTGGACAGCTCGGAAGAGCCCAGCACCACCAGCGTGCCGTCGCTGAGTGCGTTGCCCAGACGGTTCAGGTTGACGTGCTGGGTGCCCCAGTCCGGCCCGAGGTTGGGCAGGTAGTTGCTCTTGTCGGCCGCGATGGCCGAGGGCGATGACGACGGATTGACGACGCGGCTGAGCAGATCGTCCGCCCCGCAATACGCCCCTACCGCCAACGCTACCGCCGTCGCTGCCGCCGCGACGTGCGACAGGAACCGGGTATTACGAAGTATGGGCAGCGACATAGCCGGCAAGCACGCGGACCGACTGAAGGTGCTCTGCGATTTCGGGAGCCGGGATACTGCAGCCGTACTCGGACTCGACCGCCAGCGTGATGTCCACGGCGGCGAGCGAATCGACCAGGCCGGTGGCAATCAGTTGCGTGTCGGGGGTGACTTTCTTCATGACGATCGACTCGACGATCTCGCCGATCTTGGTGTGGAGTTCTTGCTCGGTATGCATAGGTATTGCAGCGTAACGTTGCCTGTTCGGCAAACCATCCCCCGCCCCGGGATTCAGGCGACGAGGATACAGAAAACAGCTGAAACCAAACTGAAAAATTCCAGCCAGCAAGCGGGGCTTCCGGAAGCACGTGGTTACATTAAATCCGGACTGCCGCGCCGTCGCAATCATTGCACTTCGGCCGTCGAATCGCCATGAAACTTATGGAGGAAATGGCGAGAAAACGCTTGGAAAGGTAACGTTCGCGGGTAAATCCCGGGGGACTGCGTTGCGGGCGAGCGACAAAAAAGCCCGCTTGCGCGGGCTTTTTGATTGCGGGCTGGGCCGATTACATCGGCGTGACGCGGGTCGGACCGGCGCCGCTGATCACCTGGACGCGCTGGCCCACGCTGATGGGCACGTCGGCTTCCTGGGCGACCACGCGGGTCTCGCCGTTATCCAGGCGCACCGTGATCTCCAGGCCGGAGTTCTTCTGTGCGCGGTTTTCGACGGCGTTGCCCGCCAGCGCGCCAAGGATGACGCCGCCGACCGTGGCGATAGTGCGGCCCGTGCCGCCACCGATCGCGTTGCCGGCCACGCCGCCCAATGCACCGCCGGCCACCATGCCGACGCCGCTGGACTTGTCGTTCTGGATGACGATCGGACGCACGCCGGTGACCGTTCCGTTACGGACGATCTGTTCGCGCTGCGCTTGATCGTAGCTGTACACGCCGCTGGAGGCGCTGGGGTTTGCGCAACCGCCAAGCACTGCCATCGACGTCACCACAGCCGCGACAGCCAGCCAACGGCCGGTACGCGGCGTCACCAGGGAAAAAGACTTTATATGATTCATTTGGACTCCTCATTCGGGCACGACCGACGGTGACTGATGATACTCCGCCCGCAACGCCCGGCAAGCGCACCCGCAACAGACTGAAACGCTCCGCCAGAAGCTGCAAACTCAGGCGCGAAACAACGGGCTACAGCCCGTTGCCATTGAATATGCGCTGTCTTTCGACCTGTGTGCGAGGTGTCGGTTCCCGGGGAGTCCTGGCCGATCAGGCAGGCAGATGGATGCCGTAGGTGGCGTGCAGCACGGCGTCGATCTCGGCACGCGTCGGCACATGGTTCTGCGGGCCGCGCGAAGCGATCTTGATGGCGCCCATGACATTGCCCAGGCGGCAGCTGTCTTCCCAGCTCCAGCCGCTGGTCAGGCCATACAGCAGACCACCGCGCTGCGCGTCGCCGCAGCCGGTGGGATCCACCACCTGCGAGGCGCGCACGGGTTCGATCTGGATGGTCTTGCCTTCGGTGTGCAGGGTGGCGCCTTCGGCGCCACGCGTCACGACCACCGCCTGCAGCGTGCGCGCAATGTCCGCGACGCTGCGGCCGGTACGCTGCTCGACCACGCCGGCTTCGTAGTCGTTGACCGTGAGGGCCTGCGCCAGCTTGAGCATGCGCTCGAGGTCGGCGCCGTCAAACAGCGGCATTGCCTGGCCCAGGTCGAAGATGAAGGGGATGCCGCGCTTGTGCAGGCGTTCGGCGTGGGCAAACATGCCTTCTTTCGCGTCCGGTGCAACGATCGCCCAGGCGGCGTCGGCGTCGCTCAGGTCGTTTTGCGCGGCAAACGACATGGCGCCCGGGTGGAAGGCGGTGATCTGGTTGTCGTCCAGGTCGGTCGTGATGAAGCACTGTGCGGTGAACGTGTCGGGAATGACCTTGACGCGGCTGACGTCGATGCCCAGGCCCGACAGCCGCTGCATGTATTCGCCGGCGTCTTCACCGATGGTGGCCACCGGCACCGGCGCGCCGCCCAGCAGGTTCATGTTGTAGGCGATGTTGCCCGAGCAGCCGCCAAATTCCTTGCGCATGCTGGGCACCAGGAACGACACGCTCAGCGACTGGATGCGGTCGGCAAGAATGTGTTCCTTGAAGCGGCCTTCAAACACCGCGATGGTGTCGAATGCCATCGAACCGCAGACCAGAACAGGAGTTGCCATGCTTGTCATCCTTTACGGGAAAAACTTGTCGAGTTGGTAGCCATTGACCTGAACGCCGGTCACTTCAATGGGGACTGAAATCTTCAATGCACCCTGGGGACCGAACGGTCCCTTCAACTGCTCGGGCGTGAGGTAATTCTCGGGCATCAGCACCTTGCGCACGACCACCGTATCCGACAGGTCGTTCAGTTCAAGCACCAGCGCCGGCCAATGCTGCGGCTTGTCGTAGCGGTTGTGCAGCATCACGGTCAGCACCAGGCGGGTGCGGCCGTCATCGATGGCGGCGGCGCCCTTGGGCGGCTGCAACGACGACGACGAAATGCTGATGAGATCGCGGCGGCGCGCGTAGCCGACCGTGCAGTCCAGCGGTTTGCAGGCGGCCTCCAGGACCGGCCGCAGCGCCGGCACGGAATTGGCGATATCGGTGCGGTATGCGTAGAGCAGTTGCAGGGCAAGCACGATCAGGCCGATGAGGCAGGCGTAGGCCCACAGCTTGCGCACCAGGCCGCTGCGCTCGATCCGGTCCTGGTCCAGGAACTCGGGTGGCGCACGGCCCACGTCGGTGGCGCTGGAATAACGCGTGCGCGTGTCGCCCAGCACCGGTTCGTGGGCGGAGTGGTCGAGGTCGTCTTCGTCCTCGTATTCGTCGTCGCGCTCGATGTCGCGGACATCGTCGCGATGCTGGTCGCGAAAGTCGTCGGCGATGTCGTGGCGAGGATCTTGGCGGGGGCCTTGGCGCGGGTCGTGGCGAACATCATGGCGCGGATCACTGCGCACGTCGCTACGCGGCTGCCCGGCGCGCCAGTCCAGCGTTGGCTCGCCGGACCGGCTGGCGACGATGGGTTCGTTGCGAAACACGGGGGGCCGCGGCGCGGGCGCGGTGCGGGGCTCCGGCTCGCGCAGGAATGGTTCGCCGTCATCGTCGAGGTCGTCGTCTTCGGCGTGGTCATCCGGCATGGCCGCTTCCGACTCGGCGCGCTTGCGGATGTCGTCGCGGCCGCGCAGCACGGCGGGCGGAATCGAAGGCGCCGTCGGAATCGGAGGGGCGGGCGGCGCCTCGGGCTCGTCTTCCCAGGGCAGAATCACACGCGGCTCAACCGGCACGGCGGGCGTTGCGCGGGGCGGCACGATGGCGGGCGGCGGCACATGCGGCGGCACATGCGGCGGAACCGCCGCCGGACGCACCGGGGTGAAGGCGGGGGCAGGCGCCGGAGTGACCGCCGGTGCAGGCGCCGGGGCCGGTGTCGACACCGGCGTAAAGGCCGGTTCCGGAAACGGTGCGGCGGGCGGATGCGGCTCGGGCGCGGCGAGCACGGGCGCGGCCACGGCCGCGGCGGACGATGGCAGCGGCGCCGCGGCCGGCGGTGTGATCGCGACAGGCGCACCCGGCGCGGACACCAGGCACGCACGGCCATCGAAAACGGTCGAGCAGGCGCCGCAACGCACCAGGCCATTGCGGACCCGAAGCTGATCAGGCACCACCTTGAACGAGGTGCCGCACTGCGGGCAGCGGGTGGTCAGAGCCATGAGGCGTGCTCCTGCTGCCGGGACTCAGGGCTTCTTGCCGTGCAGGCAGACCCAGCCGTCGCGCGCACGCCAGACCGACATGGCCAGCCAGGGCGCATAGGCGGCCGCGACCTCCTCGGCCTGGCGTTCCAGCACGCCCGACAGCACCAGGTGGCCACCCGCGGCAACGCGGCCAGCCAGCATGGGGGCCAGCACCTTCAGGGGGTTGGACAGAATGTTGGCGACCACGACTTCGAACGTGCCGTCCGCCAGTCCGTCGGGCAGCATGGCCTGCAGCTCGACCTTGTTGACTTCGGCGTTGAACACCGTGCTCTGCACCGCCTGCGCGTCGATATCGACCGCCTGCGTGGGGCCGGCGCCCAGCTTGCGCGCCGCGATGGCCAGGATGCCGGATCCGCAGCCGTAGTCCAGCAGGGTCGCGCCGGCGGGAAGCTCGGCTTCGAGCCACGCCAGGCACAGGTGTGTCGTCGGGTGGCTGCCGGTGCCGAACGCCAGGCCCGGGTCGAGTTCGATATGAATGGCGCCGTCCTGGTCGGGCAAGGCCGTGTCCAGGCCGGGCACATCGGGATTGTCGCGGTGCCAGCTGGGCACGATCCAGAGACGTTCGGCGATGTGGATCGGGCCGAACTGCGATTGCGTCAGGCGCACCCAGTCGGCGTCCGGCACGTCGCGCAGGCTCCAGCCGTCGAACACCGATGCATCGAGCTCCCCGGTTTGGGCGGCTTCTTCCATGATCTGCGCGGGATCGGCGCCGTCGGGCAGCAAGGCGACGACGAGATTGCGGTCCCATGCCTGGACGTCGGGCTCGGTGCCGGGCTCGCCGAACAACGGGCGCTCGACTTCGGTGCCGAAGTCGGCATCTTCGACGGAGACCGACAGCACGCCGGCTTCGAGCAAGGCGTCCGACAGGGCTTCGGCCTGCGTCTCCGAGCAATGGAGCACGAGTTCACGCATGATTTTTCTCTTCCATCTGGTCAACGGGCCGCGGCATCCGCCGCGGCCCGATCAACCTTAAAACATCAACAAGGTAAAACGCAAAAGGGGCCGTGAGGCCCCAGAGTCGGTCAGGGACGCTGCGCCAACTTGTGTTCCAGATAATGGATGCTGGTGCCGCCTTCGATGAAGCGGGCGTCCTGCAGCATTTCGCGGTGCAGCGGGATGTTGGTGGAAATGCCTTCCACCACCATTTCCGACAGCGCGATGCGCATGCGCGCCAGCGCCTGGTCACGCGTGTCGCCGTACGTGATGACCTTGGCGATCATCGAATCGTAGTTGGGCGGCACGAAGTAGCCATTGAACGCGTGCGAGTCGATACGCACGCCAGGGCCGCCAGGCGTATGCCAGTTCGTGATACGGCCCGGGCTGGGCACGAAACGGAACGGATCTTCGGCGTTGATGCGGCATTCGATCGCATGGCCGCTGAACGTGATGTCACGCTGACGCAGCGTGAACTTCTCGCCGGCGGCGATCAGGATCTGCTGCTGCACCAGATCGATGCCGGTGATCAGCTCGGTGACCGGGTGTTCGACCTGGATGCGGGTGTTCATTTCGATGAAATAGAACTCGCCGTTTTCGTACAGGAACTCGAACGTGCCGGCGCCGCGATAGCCCATCTTGCGGCAGGCGTCGGCACAGCGGTCGCCAATGCGCTCGATCAGGCGGCGGGCAATGCCGGGCGCCGGCGCTTCCTCGATGACCTTCTGGTGGCGGCGCTGCATGGAGCAATCGCGCTCGCCCAGCCAGACCGCGTTGCGGCCGCCGTCGGCCAGCACCTGGATTTCGATATGGCGCGGGTTCTCGAGGAACTTCTCCATATAGACTTCCGGGTTGTTGAACGCGGCGCCTGCTTCGGAACGCGTCATCGTGACGGCATTGAGCAGCGCGGCCTCGGTGTACACCACGCGCATGCCGCGGCCACCGCCGCCGCCTGCTGCCTTGATGATGACCGGATAGCCGACTTCGCGCGCCGTACGCAGGATTTCCTGCGGATCGTCGGGCAACGCGCCTTCCGAGCCCGGCACCACCGGCACGCCGGCTTCGATCATGGCGCGCTTGGCGCTGACCTTGTCGCCCATCAGGCGGATCGTGTCCGGGCGGGGGCCGATGAACACGAAACCGCTCTTCTCGACGCGATCGGCGAAGTCGGCATTTTCGGACAAGAACCCGTAACCCGGGTGGATTGCCTCGGAATCCGTGACTTCGGCGGCCGAGATGATGGCCGGCATGTTCAGGTAGCTTTCACGCGACGGCGCGGGCCCGATGCACACGGATTCATCGGCAAGGCGCACGTACTTGGCTTCGCGGTCGGCCTCGGAGTGCACGACGACGGTCTTGATGCCCAGCTCGCGGCAGGCGCGCTGAATGCGCAGGGCGATTTCGCCCCGATTGGCGATCAGGATTTTTTCGAACATGTTCAGCTATCAGCCAATGACGAACAGGGGTTGACCGTACTCGACGGGCTCACCGTTTTCGACCAGGATTTCTTTGATGACGCCGGCCTTGTCGGCTTCGATTTCATTGAGCAGCTTCATGGCTTCAATGATGCACAGCGGGTCGCCTTCCTTGACGGTGGCGCCCACGTCGATGAACGGGGCGGCGCCCGGGTTCGGCGAACGGTAGAACGTGCCGACCATCGGGGCCTTCACGACGTGGCCTTGAATGACCGGGGCAGCGGGCGCGGCCGGCGCAGCGGCGGGCGCGGCGGCGGCGACGGGCGCGGCGGGCACGCCGGCTTCGGGCTGGTGGTAGGCCACCGGCTGCAGCGTCTGCGAGAACTTGACGATTCTGACCTTGCCTTCGCCTTCGGTGATTTCCAGCTCGGCGATGCCCGATTCAGCCACCAGGTCGATCAGGGTTTTGAGTTTTCGAAGATCCATAGAAGCTGCTTCCCGAGATAGTGTCGGCGTCGTCCCAGCGTCGGGGTTCGCGCCGTATAAGATGTAAAAGCGTTGAATTGATGCGAGATCAGTGCCGCACTGCGTAACGCAGCGCGGCCTCGTAGCCGTCCGCGCCCAGGCCGCTGATCAGGCCCTGCGCCAAGTCGGACAGATAAGAGTGATGCCTGAACGGCTCTCGCTTATACAGATTGGACAAATGTACTTCAATAAATGGGATCGCGACCCCGGCCAGCGCGTCGCGAAGCGCGACACTGGTGTGCGTGTATGCCGCTGCGTTGATGATGATGAAGTCCGTGCCGTCCTGCCGTGCCGCCTGAATGCGGTCAACCAGCGCACCTTCGTGATTGCTTTGCCACGCAGTCAGCGTGGCGCCCAATTCGCCCGCGAGCAGCTCGAGACGCTCATTGATCTGGGTCAGAGTAAGACTGCCGTAGATATGAGGTTCCCGGGTGCCAAGCAGGTTCAGGTTCGGGCCATGCAATACCAGTATGTTTTGCGCCATGCGCGTGCCAAATTGTGGATTGCCAATTGTTGGCAAAACAGCCGATAAACCAGCTTTTTACGCCAATTCCTACTATTTGTCCAACAGACTTACGCCTTCAAACCCGAAAGGGTGCGATCCAGATCGTCGGGTTGGACTTCACCCAATATCTTCCGGTTAATGCTGCCATCTGCGTTGAAAACGATAGTAAAAGGCAGGCCACCGCTAGGATTACCCAGCTTTCGCAGCGTATCGATGGCGCCGGCGCCGATCACCCACAGCGGGTATGAAACCTGTACTTTCTCGGCAAACTTCTGCATGTTAGCGGCAGAATCAACGCCGATGCCAACAAAGCGTACTTGCGGGTATTTTTTCTGCAAAGCGTCGAGCGCGGGCATCTCTTTGACGCACGGCGCGCACCAGGTTGCCCAGAAATTGACCACGATCGGCTGGCCCTTCCAGCCAGCCAGCGAATGCGAGGCGCCATTCAGATCCGGAAGCTGCATCTGCATGAGTCCCGCGACCGGATCGCCCGCGTCAGCCGGCGCGGCATCGTTCTTGGGCTTGCGGCCCATCAGCGTATAGCCGCCCGCGACAGTCGCGGCCACCGCCACGGCGGCGGAAAGAAGTAGGCGTCGATTCATGGCGCGATGATAACCGTTGCGGCCGTTTTACGCCGCAGGCGCGAGGCGCCGGCTTGTCGGGCCGCTATATATACAATGCGGGGCAGGAGATTTATCAATGCACCTGCACATTCTTGGCATCTGCGGCACCTTCATGGGCGGACTGGCGCTGATCGCGCGCGCAGCCGGCCACAAAGTCACGGGTTGCGACGCGGGCGTGTACCCGCCGATGAGCACCCAGCTTTCCGAACAGGGTATCGAACTGATCGAAGGCTTTGGCGCCGAGCAACTGGCGCTCAAGCCTGACCTGTACGTCATCGGCAACGTGGTCAGCCGCGGCAACCCGCTGATGGAAGCCATTCTGGAATCCGGGGCGCGCTATGTGTCCGGACCGCAATGGCTGGGCGACAACATCCTGCCGGGCGCGCACGTGTTGGCAGTGGCAGGCACGCACGGCAAGACCACCACAAGCTCGATGCTGGCGTGGGTGCTGGAAGCCGCAGGCATGGCCCCGAACTTCCTGATCGGCGGCGTGGCGCAGGACCTGCACGTATCTGCCCGCTACGACCCGGCGCGCCGCCCCTTCGTCATCGAAGCGGACGAATACGACACGGCGTTCTTCGACAAGCGCTCCAAATTCGTTCACTACCGCCCGCGCACCGCCATCCTGAACAACCTGGAATACGATCACGCCGACATCTTCCCCGATCTGACGGCGATCGAAACGCAGTTCCACCATCTGGTTCGCACGATCCCCGGCTCGGGCCGTATCGTCCGACCGACGCAATCGGACGCGCTGGACCGCGTGATTGCACGGGGATGCTGGTCGGATACCGTCACGTTCGGTCCGGAAGGGCTGTGGCAGGCGTCGCCACCGGACGCTGACGGCGCGTTCGAGGTCACGCGCGCGGGCGTCCACGCCGGCACCGTCCGCTGGTCGCTCTCCGGCGAACACAACCGCATGAACGCGCTGGCCGCCCTGGCTGCCGCTGAACACGTTGGCGTGCCCGCAGAACAGGGCATCGACGCCCTCACCCGCTTCGGCGGCGTCAAGCGCCGCATGGAGCTGCGCGGCACGGTCAACGGCATCAAGGTCTACGACGACTTCGCTCACCATCCCACCGCCATCGCCACCACGCTGGAAGGTCTGCGCCGTCAGGTTGGATCGGCGCGAATCCTGGCCGTGCTGGAGCCGCGCTCCAACACCATGAAGCTGGGCACCATGGCCGCCAGGCTGCCCGAGGCGCTGGCCGACGCTGACCTGGTGTTCTGCTTTGGCGCCAGCGAGGGCAAGCATGCGCTGGGCTGGAACCCGGCCGAAGTGCTGGCGCCCCTGGGCGGGCGGGCTTCCAGCTACGATGACATCGGCGCGCTCATCGACGCCGTTGCTGGCGCCGCCCGGCCGGGCGACCAGGTGCTGGTGATGAGCAATGGCGGCTTCGGCGGCATCCATGGCAAGCTGCTGGATGCGCTGCAGGCGCGCGGCTGATTCCGCCCGCTTGGCCGTACCCGGCAAAGCGCGCCCTGCCGGACATGCCGGGCTGGCCCTGCCAGACCCGCATGTCCGGAATTCAAGCCCTCAGCCGGCCGCCTCCCGCAACGCACACGGAAACAGCAAACAATGATCCTCTATCTACACGGTTTCCGATCGTCGCCCGATTCATTCAAGGCCCGCCTGATGGCGGACGCCATGGCCGCGCGCGGCCTGACCGATGCGTGGGCCTGCCCGCAACTGCCCGCCAGCCCGCGCCAAGCCATCGACCTGGCGCTGGGCATGGCGCGCGACCGGCTGGCGGACGCCGATTCGCCGCGCGAACTGACTGTCATCGGCTCGTCGCTGGGCGGTTTCTACGCCACCTGGATCGCCGAGCAGCTGGGCTGCAAGGCCGTGCTGCTGAATCCCGCCGTCCACGCCGCGCGCGACCTTGCCACCCAGGTCGGCGAGCACCACATGTATCATTCCGGCGCGCCGTTCGTTTTTTTGCCCGAATATGTGGACGAACTGGCCGCCATCCATGCGCCGCGCATCACGCAGCCCGACCGGTATTTCCTGGTGGCCGCGACCGGCGACGAAGTGCTGGATTGGCGCGAGATGCGCGACCGATACGCCGGCTGCCGCCAGCGCATCGTGCAAGGCAGCGACCACGGCCTGTCCGATTTCGCGGATTGGATGCCCGAAGTGCTTGAATTCGCCCTAGGCGGCAAGCCGGTACGCACCTGATAATCAATATCGACTCTCAACACCCACAAAGCTGCGCAAGGCGGCGCGAGGCCGCCGCCCAGGACGATCCCCACCATGTATGTGTTTTACGAAGATGACGGCAGCTTCAAGGCCGGCAATATCCTGTCCGAGACCGACGCCAGCCTGCAGGTGGAGTCGGAGTCGGGCAAGCGCAGCAAAATCAAGCGCGCCAATACCCTGTTCAACTTCGCCTCGCCGGATCCGGCAGCCCTGATGACCCAGGCGGCCGCCACGGCCGAGACGCTGGATCTGCAATTCCTGTGGGAATGCGCGCCGCAAGAGGAATTCGACTCGCCCGCCCTGGCCGCCGACTACTTCGGCCACGCCCCCACGCCCGTCGAGCAGGCCGCGCTGCTGATGCGCCTGCACGGCGCGCCGGCGTACTTCCACCGCCGCGGCAAGGGCCGCTACCGCCCCGCCCCGCCGGACATCCTGGCCGCCGCGCTCGCCGCGCTGGAAAAGAAGCAGCGCCAGGCCGAACAGCAGCAGGAATGGGTCGACGAAATGGCCGCGGGCCGCCTGCCCGAACCCATCGCGCAGGCCGCCGAATCGCTCCTGATCCGTCCGGACAAGAACTCGCAGCAATGGAAGGCCCTGGACGCCGCGTGCGCCAAGCTGGGCAAGACGCCTGACCGCCTGCTGCTGGAACTGGGCGCCTGGCCGCACGCACTCGCGCTGCACAAGCGCCGCTTCCTGGCCGTCAACTTCCCGCGCGGCCTGGCCTTCCCCGACGTGGAACTGCCGCCCATCGACCGCGAACTGCCGCTGGCCGACGCCGAAATCTATTCCGTGGACGATGTCACCACCACGGAAATCGACGACGCGCTCTCCGTCTCCACGCTGCCCGACGGCCGCGTGCGCGTCGGCGTCCACGTCGCCGCGCCCGGCCTGTCGGTCACCCGCGACAGCGAGCTGGACAAACTGGCCCGCGCCCGCCTGTCCACCGTCTACATGCCCGGCGACAAGATCCCGATGCAGCCGGACAGCGTCATCCAGGCGTTCTCCCTGGACGCCGGCCGCGAAGTGCCCGCGCTATCGCTGTACGTCACCGCCAATCCCGAAACCGGCGAAGTCATCGAATCGGAAACCCGCCTGGAACGCATCGTCGTGCGCGAGAACCTGCGTCACAACATGCTGGACAGCCAGGTCACCGAGGCAAGCCTGTCCGATCCGGACGCCGACCTCCCCTACGGCCACTGGCTGCGCCCGCTCTGGAAGCTGGCGCAGGCCCTGTCCGCGCAACGCGAAAACGTGCGCGGCAAGCCGGAAAACAATTCCCGGGTGGAGTACAGCTTCTACCTGGACGGCAACCCCGACGATCCCGACACGCCCGTGCGCCTCGTCCCGCGCCAGCGCAACGCGCCGCTGGATCGCATGGTGGCCGAATACATGATCCTGGCCAACAACCTGTGGGGCGGCCTCTTGAACCAGCACGGCGTGCCGGGCATCTACCGCTCGCAGCAAGCTGGCCGCGTGCGCATGAGCACGCAGGCGCTGCCCCACGAGGCCATCGGCGTTCCCCAATACGCGTGGAGCACGTCGCCGCTGCGCCGCTACGTCGACCTGGTCAACCAATGGCAACTGATCGCCGCGGTGGAACACGGCGTCTCGGCCCGCCTGATCGCCCCCTTCAAGCCGCGCGACGCAGACCTGTTCGCCATCATCGGCGCCTTCGACGCGCAATACGCGGCCTGGGCCGAGTTCCAGAGCGCAATGGAACGCTACTGGTGCCTGCGCTGGCTGAAGCAGAACGGCGTGACGCGGACGGTGGCGCATGTGCTCCGGGACGATCTGGTGCGGTTTGCGAATGCGCCGTTGGTGACTCGGGTGGGGGGGATGCCGGAGTTTGAACGCGGGACTGCGGTTGAGGTGGATATTCTGGGGATGGATGAGTTGTCTCTGGAGTTGGATTGTCGATTTGTGGGCGAAGTTAAGGGGGAGGCTGCGGCTTCGTAGGTCGCATTCTTCCGATCTTCGTCGGTCGCTTTCTTCGGTTCTTCGTAGGTCGCTTTCTTCAGTTCTTCGTAGGTCGCCCGACGCCGCGGTCACCGGGGAGGCGATCGCCCACGATTGCGGTCCGGAGCCTTCGCTCCGGACTGCCCCGTCGTCATCTTCGTTGTCGCCTTCGGCGACTGCCTTCAGATTCCCTCGGGCGCATCGACGGCGCTCGCCTCCCCGGTGACCGCGACGCCGTGCTGCCAGGGTCTTTGGTTTGCGCGCTACAAGACCCGTGGTCAGGGAAGGAGATCTGCGGGGCCGCCGGGTTGCTGCCGCCCGGACGGCGGCAACCCGGCATCGGGTCCGTGGGGAGTCGTGGCGTGTGCGCTGCGCGCTGGCGGGGATTGGTTTGCTAATGGTTCGCCTCACGGGGGGTGGGGCGGTGATGGGCGGCGCCGCGACGATTCGCCACAACCTGCCGACCTGTTCGCGCCGCCCATCGGGCACTTGAGTTCAAGTGTCGATTAGCAGCGAGCCGTGCTCGCACGAAGGTGTCAGACACCGGAACCAGTCCTACGAATCTGCTGGTGTCTGACACCCGAACCAGTCTTACAAGTCCGCGGGTGTCGGGCACCCGCACAAGCTAGCGCCTTCGCCAAGGGATGGAGTCTGAAACCTGGGAGCGCACTTCGAGCCTGTAGCCAGTCTTCGCTGGTGTCAAAAACCCAAGCGTTACCTACTCGCGAAGCGTCATCATTTCAACGCAAGACGCCGCGTAAGTCTCCGGAGGCCGCCCGCGCGGCCGAACGGAGACGGGCATCGCAAGATGCTTCTGGCCCGAAATGCTCTGCGCAAAAATGCCAAGAAAACTGACCGTCCCGGCGACTAGAAGACTTGAATTGCCAGAGTCCGGTGCGGTGGCGTCCCGGGGTGCGCGGGGCGTCGATAAGCCCGAGGGAATCTGAAGGGAAGGCCGTAGGCCTGGACGAAGATGACGACGGGGCAGTCCGGAGCGAAGGCTCCGGACCGCAATCGTGGCCCCGCGCGCCCCGGGACGCCACCGTGCCGGACGTCTTAAGAACCGAATCCACCGCCGTGCCAGACACCTCAAGAACCGAATCCACCGCCGTGCCAGACACCTCAAGAACCAAAGCCGCCAAAATTCAAGAACCAGCACGCGCCCAAGTCGCAAAACCCCAAACCCGAATCCCAACGCAACGCTAACGATCTCCCCGTTAAACTCCCAACAAAAAAGCAAACGGAGGAGAAGACATCATGCGCATTCTGCTGGTCGAGGACAATCTCGATCTTGGCGATGCCGTTGAGAGCAAGCTGCGTTCGGCAGGTCATAGCGTGCAGTGGGCGCACGACGGCGTGCAGGCCTCGCGATGGGCGCTGGACGAGACCTGGGACGCGCTCGTGCTGGACATCAACTTGCCCGGCAAGGATGGCTTCACGCTCATCCGTGAATTGCGTGCCGCCGGGCTCGACGCGCCCGTGCTCGTCATGACCGCGCGCGCCGAGATCGAGGACAAGATCGACATGCTGGATCTTGGCGCCGATGATTACCTCGTCAAACCCTTTGACCTGCGCGAACTCGAAGCACGGCTGCGTGCCCTGTTGCGGCGGCCTGCGGGGCAGACCACCAGTGTTGCGCATTACGGCAATCTCAGTCTGGACCTGGCAAACAGGCATGTCGAACTGGCCGGCGCCCCGCTCGAACTCGGCCGGCGTGAATTCCGATTGCTTGAGATTCTGGTCGGAAAGCTGGGTCAGACCGTCGCCAAAGAACGCCTCATGAATCAGATCTTCGACCTGGACGACGGCTCGCTCAATGCGCTTGAGTTGCTGATCTCGCGGCTGAGAAAGAAACTGGCCGGCGCGTCCGTGGACATCGTCACCGTGCGGGGCGTCGGGTATCAGGCCCGCAGCCATGAAAATCCCTGAAAGCTTCTCCATCCGGCAACGCGTCTTCACGCTGGGCGCCGTGTTGCTTGCGTGCGCGCTCATCGGGCTGGTGTTCTTCCTGCGCGGCTACGCCCAGCGTGCTGCGGAACAGGCGTTCGATCGCCTGCTCGCCGCCTCCGCGTTGACCATCGCCGGATCGGTTCAGATCGAAGACAACGAAGTCACCGTCGAGCCGCCAGTCTCGTCGCTTGCCATGCTGTCCGGCGGCGAGCGCGTGTTCTACGAGGCGCGCACCTCCAACGGCAGGCTCATCACCGGGTACGGCGACCTTGCGCCCGGCCTGCCGCTCGCGCAGTCCGCCACGCCCGTCTTCACGTACTTGCGGTATCACGACGAACCCATCCGCGTTGCGACCGTCGGCCGCCTCGTGTCCGCCAGCCAGCACGCCGGCTGGGTCACCTTGCGCGTCGCCGAGACGTTGGGGTCGCGCGAGGCGCTGGCCGGTGAAATTCTGCAGCGCAGCGTGTTGCCGCTGCTTGCCGTATCGCTGGTCGCGCTCGGCCTCTTGTGGTTTGGCGTCCAGCGCGCCTTTGCGCCGCTTGCCGTCGTCGAACGCGAATTGCGGCGTCGGGCGCCCGATGATCTGGAGCCGCTGTCCAAGCCCGTGCCGCGCGAGGTGCGGCGGCTCATCGAAGCGCTCAATGGCTTCATGCAGCGCCTGTCCGGCGCCATGGACAGCCTCAACACCCTGGTGGCCGACGCTGCGCACCAAGTTCGCACACCGCTGGCGTCGCTACGCGCGCAGGCCGAGGTCGCCCTGGACGAGACCGATCCGCAGCGATTGCACGCGCGGCTTGAACGCATCCATCTGAACGCCACCCACGCCAGCCAGCTCATCAACCAGTTGCTCATGGACGCCACCATCACCCACCGCATGGGCAAGGGCGCCCGCGCGCTTGTCGGCGTGGCGGAGACTGTCAATGAAACGCGCCGGCGCATTGGACCTCTGGATGCACAGCGGCTGCGCATCGCCATTGCGCCTGAAGTGCGCCGCGCGCGCATCGCAGGGGATCGTGTCGCATTGCGCGAAATGCTGCGCAACCTGGTGGACAACGCCTTGCGTTACGCGCCGGATGGACCCGTTGAGATCCAGGCCATGCCAGTTGCCGGATATCGTGTCGCGCTGACCGTCTCGGATCGTGGGCCTGGCGTGGCCGACGATGAAAAGGAAACCGTACAGCAGCGGTTTTCGCGCGGCCGTGCGGGGGAATCGCTGCCCGGGTCCGGATTGGGACTGGCCATCGTGCGGTCCGTGGCCGTCGCGCATGGCGGCTCGTTGTGGCTGCTCGACCGGCCCGGCGGCGGCCTCACGGCTCGCGTCGTGCTGCCCTTGGCGCGCGGCGGCGCCGGGCGCGCGCTGACCACAGCCGCAGCGGCGTTCTGCACCGCATGCCTGCTGCTCGCTGCGCCGTCCGCTGAGGTCCGCGCGGCAGGCGCGGCTGAGCCGGCGCGGGTCACGTCAGATCCGGTTGCCGCTCCCGCCGCTGCCAAAACTGCCGACACCCTCCGCCCCTCGCAAATCCCAGAAATCATCACCCGCTACCCCGCGCCCCAACCTTCCTCCCGCGTCCTCACCATCGCCGGTCCGACCGACACGCCCGTCGTCGCACCGCTCATCCAGGGCTTCCAGTCCCACCGCCCCGACGTCAGCGTCGTCTACCGCGAAATGGGTAGCCGCGAGCTTTACGAGGCCGCCATCGAAGGGAGTTTGCAGGACGTGGACGTGCTGATGAGTTCGGCATCCGACCTGCAGATCCGGCTGGCCAACGACGGGTACGCGCAAAGCTATGCCTCGCCCTACGCCGCGCGGCTGCCGTCCTGGGCCATCTGGCGGCACGAGGTCTACGGGTTCACGTTCGAGCCCGCGGTCATCGTCTATAACCCCAAGCGTTTTGCCGAGGCGGCCGTGCCGCGCTCGCGCCAGGACCTGCTGCGGCTGCTGGAACAGGACCCCCTGCGTCTGCGCGGACGCATCGGCACCTACGACATTGCCGCCAGCAGCCTGGGCTATCTGCTGGCCGAACAGGACGAACTGGTCTCGTCCAACTTCTGGGGGCTGGCCAACGCCATGGGTCAGGCCGGCGTGCGGCTGGCCGCCACCAGCGCCGAGATCCTGGACGCCATCGAGCGCGACGAACTGGACATCGGCTACAACATCCTCGGCTCGTACGCATTGTCGCGCCAGGCCGCGGGCCGGCCCATCGGCGTGGTGTTTCCGCAGGACTACGTGCTCGTGCTGGCGCGCTCGGTGCTGATCGCGCGTACCGCCCCCAATCCCGATCTGGGACGTGCGCTGGTCGACTGGCTGCTGTCGCCCGCCGGGCAGCAGGTCGCATCCAGCCATGCCGCGCTCGGCTCCATCATGGAAGACACGCCGGGGCGCTGGACCTCCGAAGCGGTGCTCGCGCGGTCGCAGGGCATCGTGCAGCCGGTGGTATTGAGTCCGGCGTTGCTCGTGGGACTGGATCAGCGGCGCCATTCGCGCTTCGTGCAGAACTGGATACGGCTCGTCACCGATACGCCGCAGCGGCCGTAATAGAAACGTGGACCGACCACGAACATAAAAAACGTGGGCGGACCACGGACACGCCCAAGACGTCCCCGCCGCCATGCCCAGGGATTTCCCCTAGACGCTGCCTGCCGCCATGACAGGACGACGACAGACGCGCACTCCTAAGATGGCTGCACGCGGACCCCAGAGTCCGCAACAAGCCAAATCAATCGGAGACATCCCCCATGCTTGCCAAGTCCAAACTGGCGGCCGCCTGCGCCGCCGCATTCGCCATCGCCTCCGGCAGCGCCTTTGCGCAGGCAGTGCCCGCGGGCTACCCGGCCGACTACCAGAAGATCCTGGACGGCGCCAAGAAGGAAGGCAAGGTCGTCATCTATTCGACCACCGACACCAAGGCCGCCGGCCCCATCATCAAGGGCTTCGAAGCCATGTATCCGGGCGTCAAGGTCGAATACAACGACATGAACAGCACCGAGCTCTACAACCGCTACATCAGCGAACAGGCGGCGGGCGGTGGCAGCGGCGACATCGTCTGGAGTTCGTCGATGGACTCGGCCCTGAAGCTGGCCACCGATTACGCGCTGAAGTACCAGTCGCCCGAGGCAGGCAAGCTGCCGGCTTGGGCCAACTGGAAGGATTCGGCCTACGGCACCACCTACGAGCCGGCCGTCTTCATCTACAACAAGCGCCTCATTCCCGCGAATGAAGTGCCCACGACGCACGGCGCGCTGGCCAAGCTGATCGCCAGCCAGCCCGACAAGTTCAAGAACAAGGTCACCACCTACGACATCGAGAAGTCCGCCGTCGGCTTCATGCTGGCCGTGCAGGACAAGGCCAACGATCCCAAGTATTTCGACACCCTCAAGGACATCGCCAAGGGCGGCCTGATCGTGCAGTCGTCCACCGGCACGATGATGGAACGCGTGTCCTCGGGCGAAAACCTGATCGGCTACAACATCCTGGGCTCCTACGCCGAAACGCGCGCCAAGAATGATCCGTCGCTGGGCGTGGCCTATCCCACGGACTACGCGCTGGTGCTGTCGCGCGTCGCGTTCATCAGCAAGAAGGCCAAGAACCGCAACGCCGCCAAGCTGTGGATGGACTACCTGCTGTCGCAGAAGGGCCAGGAGATCATGGCCAATCAGGCTGACCTGGCGTCCGTGCGTGATGACATCGAAGGCGACAACGACGTGGACGGCATGACCAAGAAGCTGGGCGCCTCGCTCAAGCCGATTCCGGTCAACGAAACGCTGCTGGACTACCTGGAGCAGAACAAGCGCCTGGAATTCATCAAGCAATGGCGGGCGGCAGCGGGCAAGTGATGCCCGGGCTCCGGACGGTCACCCGGCCCGGAGCCGCCGCCAACGCAGCGGACGGCGCGCCGTCCGCCTGACCCTGCCCCGGGGCCATCGCCCCGGCGGCGCGGCCACCGCGTCATTTCCGAACACAGGATTTCCCATGCAGTCATTGCGCAGAAAATGGCAGTCCCTGCCACGCGGCGTGGTGGTGCTGATCACGGCGCTCGCCATCTACGTGCCGCTGTCGTTCATCATCATCCAGAGTTTTCTCTCGGCGCCCTTCTTTGCCCCGTCCAAGAGCTGGAGCCTGGACGCCTTCCGCTTCATCTTCGCGGATCCCGATTTCTACAAGGCGCTACGTAGCGGCTTCATCCTGGCATTCGGCCTGGCCGCCATCGCCATTCCGCTGGGCGGCATGCTGGCGTTCCTGATGATCCGCACCGACCTGCCCGGCCGCCGCTGGATCGAGCCGCTGATCCTGGTGCCGGTGTTCGTGTCTCCCATGGTGCTGGGCTTCGGCTACGTCGTCGCGGCCGGTCCGGTCGGCTTCTTCTCGACCTGGGTGCAGAACATTCTTGGCTTCGTGCCCTGGAACGTCTATTCGCTGACCAGCATCGTCATCATCGCCGGCCTGACCCACGTGCCGCACGCCTACCTGTACATCTCGTCGGCGCTGCGCAGCATGGGGTCCGACGTGGAGGAAGCCGCCCGCGTGGCCGGCGCGTCGCCGCTGCGCGTGATGGTGTCGGTCAGCCTGCCCATGGTGCGGCCGGCCATGCTGTACGCCACGGTACTGCTCTTCTTCCTGGGCCTGGAAGTGTTCGGCCTGGTGCTGGTGTTGGGGGACCCGGAAGGCAACCTCGTGCTGGCGACGTATCTGTACAAGCTGACCAACAAGCTGGGCATCCCGTCCTATCACCTGATGGCCGCCGTGGCCGTGGTGCTGATCTGCATGACCATTCCGCTGGTGATGCTGCAGCGCCGCCTGATGCGCACCGCCAACCGCTTCGTCACCGTCAAGGGCAAGGCCTCGCGTGCGCGTCCGCTGCCGCTGGGCAAGTGGCGCTGGGTCGCGGGTGCGGTGGTGGCGTTCTGGTTGTTCGTCACCATCATCGTGCCGCTGACCGGCGTGCTGCTGCGCGCGTTCGTGTCCAACTGGGGGCTGGGCGTCTCGCTCTTTGACGTGCTGTCGCTCGACGCCTTCCGCACCGTGTTCTCGCAGCCCAACCTGATGCGCGCCATCGTCAACTCGGTCGCCATCGGCGTCTTCGGCGGCGCGCTGGCGGTGATGTGCTACATGTTCGTGGGCCTGGCCATGCACCGCAAGCCGGACAACGTCACGCGCTTCATGGACTACAGCGTGCTGGTGCCGCGCGCCGTGCCGGGCCTCCTGGCCGGTCTGGCGTTTTTGTGGGTGTTCCTGTTCGTGCCGATGTGGCTGGACAACGCGCTGGACGTGGACGAAAACGGCTGGCTGTCGGCCCTGCCCTTCGCCGAATGGCTGCGCGAGAACTTCGTCGAATGGCTGCGCGCCCTGCGCAGCACCATCTTCAGCGTGTGGCTCGCCTACACCGTCGTGTGGATGGCCTATGGCCTGCGCCTGATTTCCTCGACCCTGCTGCAAGTGGGGCCCGAACTGGAAGAAGCCGCCCGCACCGCCGGCGCGCGCCGCGGCCAGGTCACCCGTCACGTCACGGTGCCGCTGGCCAAGTACGGCCTGATCGGCTCGTGGCTGCTGATGTTCCTGATCTTCGAGCGCGAATACTCCACCGGCGTCTACCTCCTGTCGCCCGGCACCGAGACCATCGGGTCCATGCTGGTGTCGCTGTGGGCGTCCGGCGCCATCGACATCGTGGCCGCGCTTTCCTTCATCAATATCGTTCTGGTCGTGATCGGCCTGGGCATCGCCCTGCGATTCGGAGTCAAACTTCATGATTGAGCTTTCTGTAGAAGACCTGCACCTGGACTACGGTGACAACCCGGTGCTCAAGGGCGTGTCGATGCAGCTGCGCCAGGGCGAAGTGGTGTCGCTGCTGGGCCCGTCGGGCAGCGGCAAGACCACCCTACTGCGCGCCGTGGCCGGCCTGGAAGGCCCCAAGCGCGGGCGCATCACCATCGGCGAGAACGTCGTCTACGACGGCGCGGCCCGTGCCGAGATCCCGGCCGAAGAGCGCAACCTGGGACTGGTGTTCCAGTCGTACGCGCTGTGGCCGCATAAAACGGTATTCGAGAACGTCGCCTATCCGCTCAAGCTGCGCAAGACCCCGGGCGCCGAGGTGCGCGAACGCGTGCAGGCCGTGCTGGACCAGCTTGGACTGGGCAAGCTGGGCCAGCGCCATCCGCACGCGCTGTCTGGCGGCCAGCAGCAGCGCGTGGCCATCGGCCGGGCGCTGGTCTACAGCCCGCCCGTCATCCTGCTGGACGAGCCGCTGTCCAACCTGGACGCCAAGCTGCGCGAAGAGGCGCGCGCCTTCCTGCGCGAACTCATCATCCGCCTGGGCCTGTCCGCGCTGATGGTGACGCACGACCAGAGCGAAGCCATGGCGATCTCCGACCGCATCCTCCTGCTGAACAACGGCAAGATCGAGCAGCAGGGCACGCCGCAGGAGATGTACGGATCGCCGTCCACCCTGTTCACGGCCGAATTCATGGGCAGCAACAACCGGCTGGACGGCAAGGTCACCGAACTGCGCGACGGCCAGGCCCGGATCGAGGGCGCCGGCTGGTCGCTATGGGGCAAGGCCGGCGCGGGTGTCGCCGCGGGCCAGGACGCCACCGCCGTCATTCGCGTGGAGCAGGTCCGTCTGGCCGATGACCCGCACGGCAACCACGTCGACATGCCGCTTCTGACCAGCATGTATCTGGGCGACCGCTGGGAGTACCTGTTCCGCACGCCAGACGCCGATCCGGCCCGCAGCCTCGCCCTGCGCGCCTACGGTCCCGAAGGCCGCGAGCCCGGCCCCTGCCGCCTCGCGCTGCCCGCCGACAAGGTCTGGATCTTCCCGCGGGCGTCCGCCTGACGGGGTCTAGGCCGTCCGTCCGAGGGTGAATACCGCCTTCGGACGGACCGCGCGGCGGGTGCGGACTCGCCTTACAATGCGCTGGTGCAACGCGCTGATTCCCCCTCCATGCTGAGCCGTTACCTCTGGTGGCTGGGCGCCCCCGCCCAGCACTACCTGCGTATCGGCATCGCGATATCGCTGTTGGTGCACGCCGGCGCGCTGGCGTGGCGTTTCAGCGCGCCCACGCAGACGCGCCCGCCCGTGACCAGCCTGGAAGTCGTGCTGCTCAATGCCCGCAGCGAGACGCCGCCGGAAACCCCGCGCACCGTCGCGCAGAACCAGATGACGGGCGGCGGCAATGCCGACCGCGGCGTGTCCACCACGCCCCTTCCCCAGACCGGCAGCTCGGCCGAGACCATCGTCCTGGAAGCCATGCGCCAGCGCCAGGTGCAGCTGGAGGCCGAACAGGCTCGCCTAATGACCCAGCTGCGCTCGCCGCACAACGCCGGCCCCGAGCGCCAGGCCGTCAACCCGTGGCCCGACGGCGCCGACGTCGGCCAGGACGCCCAGGACCAGGCCAGCGTCATCCAGAACGCCCAGGTGGCGGCGCTGGCGGCGCGGGTCCAGCAGTACAGCGCCGAGCCGCGCAAACAGTTCATCGCCCCCTCTGCCGAGGCGTCCCGCTACGCCGGCTACCTGGATGCCTGGCGCACCCGGATCGAAACGGTCGGCACCCAGCATTACCCAGACGAGGCGCGCGGCCGCATTTACGGATCGCTGCGCATCACGGTGTCGGTGCGCGCCGATGGCAGCATCGCCGAGGTCGAGATCGACCAGCCCTCGCCGCACGCGGTCCTGAACCAGGCGGCGCGCCGCATCGTCCAGCTGGCAGCGCCCTTTCCCCCCTTTCCTCCCGATATCGCCCGCGATACAGACGTGCTGGTCATCACCCGCACCTGGCATTTCGTCAACGACACTCTGGAAACACAGGCCCCATGACCGAGGCGATTCCTCAAGCCCGCTACGCCGTCATCGGCAATCCCATCGCGCATAGCCGCTCGCCTCAGATCCACGCCATGTTTTCGCAGCAGACCGGCAAGCCGTTGCGCTACGAGCGCCTGCTTGCCCCGGTGGACGGCTTTGCCGACGCCGTCGCCGCCTTCGTGGCGGACGGCGGCCTGGGCCTGAATGTCACGGTGCCGTTCAAGCTGGACGCCTATGCGCTGGCGGCGGACCATCTGTCGAATCGCGCGCGGCTGGCGGGCGCGGTCAACACCCTGTCGTGGCGCGATGGCGTCTGGCACGGCTGCAACACCGACGGCGTGGGCCTGGTCAACGACCTGCTGCGCCTGGGCGTACGCCTGCCGGGCGCCGCCGTGCTGCTGGTCGGCGCCGGCGGCGCGGCGCGCGGCGTGCTGCAACCCCTGGCCGAGGCCGGCTGCGCGCGCATCCACATCGTGAACCGCACCGCCGCCCGCGCCGAGGAACTGGCCGCCGCGTGGGCCGCGAGCGGCGTGTCGCCGCAAACCCAGGTGACCGCGGGCGCACTGGCCACCGCCGCCGTGCCCGGCGGCTGGAACCTGGTCATCAACGCCACCGCCAGCGGCCTGCAGAACGCTGCGCCCGACCTGCCGCCCGGCCTGTACGCCGACGGCGCCGCCGCCTACGACATGATGTACGGCGCGCAGCCCACCGCGTTCATGCGGCAGGCCCGGACCGACGGCGCCGCCCTGACGGCCGACGGGCTGGGCATGCTGGTCGGCCAGGCCGCCGAAAGCTTCTTCATCTGGCACGGCGTCCGCCCCGATGCCGCGCCCGTCCTGGCAGCGCTGCGCGAGGCGCTGGCCGCCGGAAGCTGAACGGCATGGCGACGCGCACGGGCCGCAGCGGCGGCCGCAATTGGTTCCGGATCACCACCGGCTTGGTGATGGCGCTGGTGTGCGCGATCCTGCTGTACCAATTCTGGCTGTTCGCCCAGGTGGTCTGGTACAACTACCGCGACCCGGGCAGCAGCGCGATGATGCGCGAAGAGCTGTCGCGCCTGCGCAAGGAAGACCCAGGCATCGAACTGAAATACGAATGGGTGCCGTATGACAAGATCAACCGGTCGCTCAAGCGCGCGGTGATCGCGTCCGAGGACTCCAATTTCACGGGTCACGATGGGGTTGAATGGGACGCCATCCGCAAGGCCTGGGAATACAACCAGAAACAGGAAGAGGCCGGACGCTCCAAGATGCGCGGCGGCTCCACCATCACCCAGCAGCTAGCCAAGAACCTGTTCCTGTCAGGTTCTCGCAGCTACCTGCGCAAGGGCCAGGAACTGGTCCTGGCTTACATGATCGAACACGTCATGAGCAAGGAACGGATCCTGGAGCTCTACCTGAACGTCGCCGAGTGGGGCGTGGGCGTGTTCGGCGCCCAGGCCGCCGCCAAGCATTATTTCAATACCACCGCCGCCAACCTGGGCAACAGCCAGTCGGCCCGGCTGGCGGCCATGCTGCCTAACCCGCGCTTCTATGACAGTCATCGCAAGTCCAACTATCTGAATTCCCGGGTCGGCGTGCTGACGCGCCGGATGCAGATGGTCGACATCCCCTGAAAGGGGAACCGGACAAATCAGTCCTGCCGGCCGTCTTCCCGCTGCGGGATTTGTTAAGCTTTCACGTTTACGCGCTCCACTCCTTTTTCCTTCATGCGTACTGCACGTCGCTACCTGGCCCGAGAGGTCTATCGCTCTTGCGCAGTGGTCCTTCTGGCCCTGCTCGGCCTTTTCACGTTCTTCGCACTGGTGGACGACCTGGACAACGTGGGCGACAAGTTCTCCATGATGGCCCTGCTGTACATGCAGGCGCTGGCGATCCCCACCCGTCTCTATGACCTGCTGCCCATCGGGCTCCTGATCGGGGCCATCCTGGCGCTGGCGGGCCTGGCCCAGCGCAACGAACTCGTCATCCTGCGGGTCTCCGGGGTCAGCGGCATGAAGCTGCTGCGGATGCTCTGGATCGTCACGATCCCCCTGATGATCGGCGCGGGCCTGCTGTCCGAATACGTGACGCCGTGGGCCGAGGTCAAGACCGGCGAAGCCAACCTGATGTTCCGCGGCAAGGCCGGCGGCGACCGCCTCAAGAGCGGCTACTGGTTCAAGGAACCCACCGCCAATGGCGGCACCCGCATCATCAACATCGCCGAACTGAAGGGTGACGGCCAGGTGGCGGGCGTGACCCTCTACGAATTCAAGAAAGACCTGACGCTGTCCGCGCTGTCCACCGCCCCCACGGGCTCGTTCACGCGCGGCGACCTGGTGCTCAAGGACGTCTCCGAAACCCGCCTGGACGCCGAAGCCGCCGAGGCGCTCGCCAACGCCCGCCCGCCCAAGAACCCGCCGGCCACCGTCATCAAGCTGCCCGAACGCTCCATCGACACCACCCTCAGCGCCGAACGCCTGCTGGCGCGCGTGCTGACGCCAGAACGCATGTCGATCGTCACGCTGCTCGACTACGTGGAATACCTGAGGGACAACCAGCTTCAATACGACCGCCAGGTCGTCGCCCTGTGGCGCAAACTGGCCTACCCCTTCACCCTGCTGGTAATGATCACCATCGCCGCCCCCATCGGCCTCATGCAAACCCGCCGCGGCGGCGTCGGCGCCAAGGTCTTCGTGGGCATCCTGCTGGGCGTGGGCTTCTTCATGCTGAACCAGCTTGCGCTGAACGTCGGCATGCTGGGCAAGTGGCCGCCCTGGCTGACCGCCCTGGGCCCGAACCTGGGCGCCATGGCGCTGGCGCTGGGCGCCATGAGCTACATGGAATACCGCCACACCATCACCCGTCTCGTCCAACAACGTTGGCCCTGGAGCAAGAGTCCCGCATGAACGGCAGTATCTGGATGATCGGCGACGTGCAGGGCTGCTGCTCGCCGCTGGATCGCTTGCTGTCCCACCCCGACCTGGTCGGCGACCCCAAGTCGCGCTTCTGGTTCGCTGGCGACCTGGTCAACCGCGGCCCGCAGTCGCTCGAAACCCTGCGCCGCATCATCGACCTCGGTGATCGCGCGACGGTCGTCCTGGGCAACCACGACCTGCACCTGCTGGCCGCGGCCGCGGGCGTGCGCAAACCGTCCAAATCGGACACGCTGGAATCCATCCTGCGGGCGCCGGACGCCACTGACCTGCTCAACTGGCTGCGTTTCCGGCCGCTGGCGCATTTCGAGCAGAACCATCTGCTGGTCCATGCTGGCACGCTGGCCAAGTGGGACGTGGCCAAGACGCTGGCCCTGGCCGGCGAAGTCCAGGACGCGCTGCGCGGCCCGAACTGGCAGAAGGCGCTTCAAAAGATGTACGGCAACGAGCCGGCCACCTGGAAGGAAGACCACAAGGGCGGCAAGCGGATGCGGGTGATCATCAACGCGCTGACGCGGATCCGCTTGTGCACGCCGAACGGGCACATGGAGTTTGCAACGAAGGTGACGCCGGGGGCTTGGCCGCCGGGGCTGGTGCCTTGGTTCGATGTGCCTAATCGGGCGACGCGTAATGTCACGACGGTGTTTGGACATTGGTCGACGCTGGGGTTGTTGCAGCGGCCGGACGTGATCTGCCTGGATACCGGGTGCGTGTGGGGTGGGTCGCTGACTGCGTTGCGGTTGCAGGATCGGAAGCTCGTGCAGGTTAAGTGTTCGCAGTTTCAGGATCCTTTGGCGGAGTGAAGCGTCGGGGTTCTGCTTTGGCGGCTTCGTCGGGCGTTTTCTTTAGGTCTTCGTAGGTCGCTTTCTTTCGTTCTTCGTAGGTCGCCCGACGCCGCGGTCCCCGTGGGCACGATCGCCCACGATTGCGGTCCGGAGCCTTCGCTCCGGACTGCCCCGTCGTCATCTTCGTCCGCCTTCGGCTCCCTTCAGATTCCCTCGGGCGCATCGACGGCGCTCGCGCCCACGGGGACCGCGACGCCGTGCTACGAGGGTCTTTGGTTTGCGCGCTACAAGACCTGTGGTCAGGGAAGGAGATCTGCGGGGCCGCCGGATTGCTGCCGCCCGGGCGGCGGCAACCCGGCATCGGGTCTGTGGGACGTCGTAGCGGGGTGCGCTTCGCGCTGGCGGGGATTGGTTTGCTAATGGGTCGCCTCACGGGGGGTGGGGCGGTGATGGGCGGCGCGGCGACGATCCGCCACAACCTGCCGACCTGTTCGCGCCGCCCATCGGGCACTTGAGTTCAAGTGACGATTAGCAGCGAGCCGTGCTCGCACGAAGGTGTCAGACACCCAAGCGCCGCCTACTCGCGAAGCGTCATCACCACTACGCAAGACGCCGCGTAAGTCTCCGGAGGCCGCCCGCGCGGCCGAACGGAGACGGGCACCGCAAGATGCTTCTGGCCCGAAATGCTCTGCGCAAGAATGCCAAGCACGCCGACCGCCCCAGCGGCCTGAAGACACGAATTGCTAGAGTCCGGCGCGGTGGCGTCCCGGGGTGCGCGGGGCGTCGATAAGCCCGAGGGAATCTGAAGGGAGCCGAAGGCGGACGAAGATGACGACGGGGAAGTCCGGAGCGAAGGCTCCGGACCGCAATCGTGGCCCCGCGCGCCCCGGGACGCCACCGTGCCGGACGCCTCAAGAACGATACTCGCCACCGCACCGGACGTCTCAAAACCCGAACCACGTCACCGTGCAGGACACGTCAAGAACGAACACCGCATCACCAGCAAGCAACGGACAAAGACCTACGGTGCTAGGTCAAAGCCAGCCAGAATCACGCAAATCAAAGCACCCGAGCAATCGCATCCCGAGCCTGATGCGACAGTTCCAACCGCGTCGGCAGACTCCCGTCCGGATGACGCGCAGCCAGCGGCGGCAGAAATACCACTTCGACGGATAAACCCGTCACGCCCAGCACCCGCCAAAGGTTACCCACCAAAGACTCCTCCCCCACAAACGCCGCATATCCGCTGCGCTTGCCGTGCTGCATGAACCGCAACGCCACGGGTTGGATTTCAACCGCCGCCGCGCGGGCGGGTTCGAAGAGGCTGGCGTGGAAAGGGAGGAGCTCGAAGCCTTCGGTCGTCGTGCCTTCCGGAAACAGGCCGACCGCGTCGCCCTGTTTGAAGCGCGCCTGCATCGACTCGCCCATCGCGTGCACCGCGTGGCGCTGGCCGCGTTCAATGAACAGCGTGCCTGCGCCGGCGACCAGCCAGCCGATCACCGGCCAGGCGCGGATCTCGCTCTTTGCCACGAAAGACGTCGCGCGGGCCGAGTTCAGGACGAAGATGTCGACCCACGACACGTGGTTGGCCACCAGCAGCACCGGTCCTTCCAGGCGTGGTTCGCCCTTGAGGATGACCTTGATGCCACAGGCTGCCATCAGCCAGCGCGACCACCGGCGGTTCAGCCGGGCGCGGGCTGCGGGGCGCATCAGGGGGTAGGCCAGGCCCACGCTCAGCAGGCCGAAAATGATCAGGGGCAGGACAAGGCTCAGCCGTAGGACAAAGCGCAGCAGCTTCAAACTGGAGTCTCCCAGGCCGGTTGGCCACCGACCACGGTGGCTCGTACTCGACCGGGCAGCATCATACCTGCGAAAGGTGTCTGGGCGCTGCGGCTTTGCAGTGCTGCCGGCATCACCATCCATTCGGTGTCCAGGTCCACCAGACACAGGTCTGCCGGCGCATCCACACCCAGATTGCCGCATGGACCCAGGTGCGGCGCGACGGCGGACAGCACGGTGGCCGGGCCCGACGTCACGCGTGCCAACGCGTCGGCGACTGAACGGCGGCTGTCGCGCGCCCACTTCAGAGCCAGCGACAGCAGCAGTTCAAGACCGGTTGCGCCCGGTGTGGCGGCCGCGAACGGGGCGGCCTTGCCTCGTGCGTCCACCGGCGTGTGATCCGAGCACAGCGCGTCGATCACGCCCTCCGCCAGCGCCGACTGAAGCGCGTCGCGGTCACGCTGGCCGCGCAGCGGCGGCGACAGGCGATGATTCGTGTCGAAGAAGCCGATGTCCACGTCCGTCAGCAGCAGGTTGTTCACGGACACATCCGCCGTGACCGGCAGGCCTTCCCGGCGGGCCGCGCGCAACAGATCCACGCCGGCCGCCGTCGACAGCCGCGACAGATGCACGCGCGCGCCGGTCGCGCGCTGCAATTCGAAGATCGTCTGCAGCGCCACCGTCTCTGCCTGCGCCGGCATGCCTTCCAGGCCCAGGCGTTCCGCGTACGCGCCGCTGGCGGCCGAGGCGCCCCGTGCGAGCCAGGGGTCTTGCGCACGCAGCCATAGCGTCTGGCCCAGACCGCTTGCGTAACGCATTGCGCCCCAAAGCACCCGCGTGTCCGCCACGAGCGACTCGCCCTGTGCGAACGCGATGCTGCCTGCCCGCGCCAGCAGCGCCATTTCGGTCAGTGTTTCGCCGGCCAGGCCCACGGTCATCGCGCCCAGCGGGTGAACTGCGCACTGCCCCGCCTGCGTGTGGCGCAGCAGCGCCTCGAGCTTGGTCGGTTCGTCCGGCGGATTATCGGCATCGGGCGGCAGCACCAGGCGCGTCACGCCACCGGCCAAGGCAGCGCGCAGTTCGCCGGGCGCAAATCCCGCGTTGCCCGGCTGCGTCACGCGCGCCGACAGATCGATCAGGCCCGGCAACACGGCCAGGCCCGTTGCATCAATACGCCGATCCGCCTGGAAGGCGTCGGGCGCCGCGCCAACCGCGACGATGCGGCCCGCGGCAATGTAGAGATCGTGCTGACCATCCACGCCGTTTGCGGGATCGATCAGCCGGCCGTTGGCTATGTGCAGTCTCATGGCGCCGCTCCGGCCAGCACGCGCAGCACCGCCGTGCGCAGGGGTTGTTCAAGCGCCGCGACGCGCGCTTCGGTGGGTTCGAGGGCGGCGGCGATGTCGCCATCCACTTCCACGCCCGGCACCAGCCCGCCCGCGGGCAGCAGCAGCACATCCGGCTTGGCAAACGCCAGCGCCGCGAGCGTGATGCCGTGGGTGCAGGCGTATTCGCGCGCCGACGGAAGCTGCGCGCCGCTGATTTCTTCGACATTCAGCGGCAGCGCGATCACCACGTCTGCATCGCTCAGGCTTTCCTGCAGCGTTGCGCACGCGCGCACACCCAGTTGGGCCAGGCCGTCAGGCAGCAGCGTGCGCGGCGCGGCGACCCGCACTTCGGGCACGCCCAGTGTGGTCAGCAGATGGATGACGGAACGCGCCACACCGGAATGGCGGATGTCGCCCACCAGCGTCACGACGAGGCTGGTGAGGTCGGGTTTGATCTCGATGATGGCCTGTACCAGCGCCAACGCGGGGACGGGATCGGCATGCCGGCCGTCGCCCGCATTGAGCAGGTGCAGGCCAGGCGCGGCATGGGCCGCGGCGCAATGGGCCGCGCCGCTCTGGCCGTGGCGCAGGATCAGCACGCCAGGCGCCAACGCAGCGGCCGTTTCCGCAAGGGCCTCAATGGCTTGCGCTTCCAGCGGCACCGGCAGCATCGACAGGCTGGCCGCGGCAGCGGCGTAGGCGTCGCGGGCCGCAGTGTCCGTGTCGGGCAGACACAGAAATACCGGCATATCCGGCGCGATGGACGGCGGCGAATCGTCGGACGCCGACGGCGCGCGCGCCATCTCGAGCAGGCGCTCGACGTGCCGGCGCGGCAGCCCTTCGGTAGTCAGCAGATGCGTGAGTTCGCCGCGGCGGTCGAGTTGCGGATTGAGCATGGGCAAGACAGGCCACGGCCGTCAGACCGCGGGCAAGGCGTCCAGATAGCGTTGCAGGATAACCGCCGCCGCCATCGCGTCGTCCGCGGCATGTGTGCCGAGCAGGCGTTGCGCCTCCATGCTGGAGCCGCGTTCGTCCACCAGTTCCACGGCGATGCCGAAACGGCCATTCAGTTGGTTGGCAAAGCGGCGGCAGCGTGCCGTGGCGGGTTGTTCGCCGCCTTCGGCGTCCAGCGCCAGACCGACGACGACGCGGTGCGGCTGCCATTCCTGCAGCAGCGCCGCGATGCGGCCGAAGCGCGCGTCGCGGACTTCACTGAAGATGATTTCGAGCGGACGCGCCTGGCGCGTCAGCGTATTGCCGATGGCAATGCCGATCTTCTTTTCGCCGAAAT
Organism: Achromobacter sp. ACRQX; assembly: GCF_022346505.1. Classification (NCBI taxonomy): domain Bacteria; kingdom Pseudomonadati; phylum Pseudomonadota; class Betaproteobacteria; order Burkholderiales; family Alcaligenaceae; genus Achromobacter; species Achromobacter sp. ACRQX. The sequence continues at coordinate 13,337 of NZ_JAKRML010000014.1, read as the reverse complement.
CGAAGGCAAGCAGGGTTTCTTCAGGCATGGCCAGCGTCGCCCGCCAGCATGACCGGGTCGATGCCCAGCAGCTTCAGCGCGGCGGGGTAGCGTTCCTCGGGCGGCACGTCGAAGATGATGTGCGCGTCCGCGCTCACGCTGAGCCAGGCGTTCTGGCCCATTTCGCTTTCGAGCTGGCCTGCGCCCCAGCCGGCGTAGCCCAGCGTGACCAGCATGCGTGCCGGCCCGTTGCCATCGGCCACCGCCTGCAGCACATCGCGCGAGGTGGTCAGCGCCATGTCGCCCAGCTTGATGCTGGAACTGTAGTCGCCGGCGGGCGCGTGCAGCACAAAGCCGCGATCCGTCTGGACCGGTCCGCCAAAGAAGACGAATGTGTCCTTGACGGGTCCGATCTCGAGCGTCAGGTCGATGCGTTCGAACAGCGTGCCCAGCGTGAGATCGGTGGGACGGTTGATGACCAGTCCCAGCGCGCCGCGGTCAGTGTGCTCGCACACGTAGATGACGGAACCCGCCAGGCTTCCTTCGACCATGCCCGGCATGGCGATCAGGAACTGGTTGGCGAAGTTGGCCGCCTCGGTGCTGGCGTTTTCGTGGTGTTTTTCCGTCATGGCAACCCCTTCATGGGTAGTCTGAGAAAACCGTTGGGAGTGATTGCGCAGACGCAAACGTCATGCCTGGCGGCAGTCCGGCGGTTACGAAGAATGGGGTGTGCCCCATCTTACGAGCCCTGGCGGAAGTTGTCGGCGTGACGGTTTCAGATTTCCATCAGTTCGAAGTCCTCTTTGCGGGCGCCGCATTCGGGACAGACCCAGTTTGGCGGCACGTCTTCCCAGCGGGTGCCGGGTGCAATGCCTTCGTCGGGCAGGCCGGCCTCTTCGTCATAGACCCAGCCGCAAATCAGACACATCCAAGTACGCATAGTTCTCTCTTACATCAAAACCCCACCGGCGTCCCCGCGGTGGGGCAAAGGTGAGGGGCTTCCATTAGAATGGGGACAATCTTACCGAAACCCAATAGGGGTTCCCCTGATTCATGCCAAATGAGCCGGGGCGCCCTCAATCAAGCACTGTCACGTGGCCCCCGTTACTCCCCCTCTCGTTTTGGTCTTCGGCCCGCTCGATCCCTCGGGATCAGACGGTTTGCCCGCGGATGCCGTCACCTGCGCCCGTCTGGGCTGTCATGGCCTGGCGGCCGTGACCGCCCTGACCGTGCAGGACACTGCCGGCATCGAAGAAATCCACCCCGTTTCCCCCGATCTGCTGGACGACCAGGCGCGTTGCCTGCTCGAAGACATGTCGGTTCAGGCCATCAAGGTGGGCGGACTATACACCGCGGAAACGGCAAGCGTGGCGGCGCAGGTTGCCGCCGACTACAGCCAGGTCCCGCTGGTGCTGCACCTGGGCCAGCGCGCGCAGGTGCCCGCCAATGCCGCCGACGAGGACGAAGCCGACGACCTGCTGGCCGCGACCCTCGAACTGGTGCTGCCGCAGACCGACCTGCTGGTCATTGAACACCTGCGCCTCGCCCAGTGGCACGCCGACGGCGACATCGATATCGGGGACGCACCTACGCCCATGCACGCCCTCGTGGCGGCCGGCGCGGCGTGGGTGCTGGTGCTGGGTAGCCCCCAGCGCCCCGGCCACTTCGCCAACGTACTGCTCGGACCCGGCGGCCAGACCCATACGTGGCCCTGGCAGGCGCCCCCCGACCGCAACGGCGATGCCGGCGGCCTGGCCGCCACCGCAATCACCGCCATGCTGGCGCAGGGCCTGGAAATGCCGGAGGCCGTGCGCCAGGGTCTTGTCCACGCCGACGCCGCCGTGGCCGCCAGCTTCCTGCCGGGCATGGGCCGGCGCATTCCCAACCGGATCCTGCCCCAATGAAATCGCTGCGTTTTCCCACCGGCCTGTATGGCGTGACGCCTGAATGGGACGACACCGACCGCCTGCTGAAGGCCGTGCGTGACGCGGCCGCGGGCGGCATGCGTTCGCTGCAGTTGCGCCGCAAGAACGTGCCCGACGCCGTGCGCGCCGCGCAGGCCCGCGCCCTGGCGCCGCTGTGCCGCGAACTGGGTGTGGTGTTTCTCATCAATGACGACTGGCGCCTGGCGCTGGACGTCGGCGCAGACGGCGCGCACGTGGGGCGCGACGACGAAAGCCTGGCGCACATCCGCCGCGAAGCCGGCCCCGATTTGATCCTGGGCGGCTCCAGCTACGACGACCTGACGCGGGCACGTGAATTGCTCGACGCGGGCGCAGACTACATCGCGTTCGGCGCCATGTTCGCGTCCACCGTCAAACCCGACACGGTGCGCGCGCCGCTGTCCGTCCTGACCGAAGCCCGCCGCCTTGCCGACGAGCGCGACGCGCCCCGGCCCGCGGTGGTCGCCATCGGGGGCATCACGCCCGCCAATGCGCCGCTCGTGGCCCAGGCCGGCGCCGACGCCATCGCCGTCATCACGGCGCTGTTCGAGGCGCCCAGCGTCCGGGCCGCCGCCGCGGCCTGCTCCGCGCCCTATTCCGCCAACTCCAACCGTAAGCCTTGATCGCCATGTCCAGTAACGCTCAGCTCTTCGACCGCGCCTGCCGCAGCATTCCCGGCGGCGTCAACTCGCCCGTTCGCGCTTTCCGCTCTGTGGGCGGCACGCCGCGCTTTATCAAGCGCGCGCAAGGCCCGTACGTGTGGGATGCGGAAGACAAGCAGTACATCGACTACGTCGGTTCGTGGGGCCCGGCCATTCTGGGCCACTCGCACCCGGAAGTGGTGCGCGCGGTGCAGGAAGCGGCCGTCAACGGCCTGTCGTTCGGCGCGCCGACTGAAGCGGAAATCGAGCTGGCCGAAGTGCTGATCTCGCGCCTGCCGTCGCTGGAACAGGTGCGGCTGGTCAGCTCGGGCACCGAAGCCACCATGACGGCGATCCGTCTGGCACGTGGCGCCACCGGCCGCGCCAAGATCGTCAAGTTCGAAGGCTGCTATCACGGCCATTCGGACAGCCTGCTGGTCAAGGCCGGATCGGGGCTGCTGACTTTCGGCAACCCCAGCTCGGCAGGCGTGCCGCCGGAATTCGTGTCGCACACGCTGACCCTGGAATACAACAATCTGGATGCCGTGCGCGAAGCCTTTGCGCAGCACGGCGCCGACATCGCCTGCATCATCGTGGAGCCGGTCGCCGGCAACATGAACCTCATCAAGCCGGCGCCCGGCTTCCTGGAAGGTCTGCGCGAGGTCTGCACGCAGCACGGCGCGCTGCTGATTTTCGACGAAGTCATGACGGGCTTTCGCGTGGGACCGCAAGGCGTGCAGGGCCTGACGGGCGTCAAGCCCGACATCACCACGCTGGCCAAGGTGATCGGCGGCGGCATGCCGGTGGGCGCCTTCGGCGGCAGCGCTGAAGTCATGAAGCACATCGCCCCGCTGGGCGGCGTCTACCAGGCCGGCACGCTGTCCGGCAATCCGGTGGCCGTGGCAGCGGGTCTGGCCACGCTGCGACTGATCGGCGCGCCGGGCTTCTACGAGAATCTGTCGGCGCAGACCGCCAAGCTGGCGCAAGGCTTGCAGGAACGCGCGCGCAAGGCCGGCCTGCCCTTCTCGGCGGACTCGGTGGGCGGCATGTTTGGCATCTACTTCAGCGACAGCATCCCGGCCTCGTTCGCGCAGGTCTCGGCCTGCGACACGGCGGCATTCAACCGCTTCTTCCATGCCATGCTGGACAACGGCGTGCACTTCGCGCCGTCCGCGTTCGAAGCGGGCTTCGTGTCGGCCACGCACGACGACACCGTCATCCAGGCCACGCTGGATATCGCGGACAAGGTCTTCGCAGGGCTTTAAGCGGTTGTCCGGAGCGGGCCTCGCGCCCGCTTGCTTCATGGCGCCTTGTACTGCTCGTACAGCGCCGTCACATTCTTCACATAGGCCTGGGTTTCCGCGTACGGCGGCACTGCGTCGTACTTGCGCACCGCGCCCTCGCCCGCGTTGTACGCGGCCAGCGCAAGATCCAGGCGGCCCGGATACCGGTCGATCAGCCGGCGCAGGTGGCGCGATCCGGCCTGCACATTGGTCGCCGGATCCACCAGCGCGCGTTCCACGTCATCCACCGACAGCAACGGCGCCGCCGTGGCCGGCATCAATTGCATCAGGCCCAGCGCACCCTTGGGCGAGCGGGCATCGCTGCGAAAGCCCGATTCGATGGCGATGACGGCCGTCAGCAACGCCTGGTCGACTCCCGAATCCAACGCAGCGCGGGCGATCAGGTTGTCGTGCTTGGTCGTGGGTTTGACGGTGCTCCAGCGCAACGCCGATTCGGCGGGCGCGCGAGTCACGCGGCGGGCGCCGTCACCGGCTTCCGGCTCACAGGTCAGGCACAATTTCTCGGCGCCGCCGCGCAGCGCGGTTCTTGCTTGCGCGCGCTTGTAGTATTTACCGGTGCCGGTTGGCACCTTCATCGTGCGCCAGACGCCGAACGGATCCTTGTAGCGGTAGGTGTCGGCGGCCTGCACGGGCGCGGCGGCCGCCAGCGCCAGAGCACCCGTCGCCAGCGCCGCCATCCCGCCGGCGCGCGCCAGGATGGCGCGCGTGGCCGAAAGAATGGAGGAAGGTGGTTGGGACATGGGACGGGGCTCCGGCGGCGTCCTGAGACGCGTTGGCGAGCCCTTATGCTGCTTGCGCCATCCCGGTCCTGTCTTTCCTGCCGATGATCTAGATCGCGATGGCGCGCACGTTTCCCAGAGAAAATCGGGGACGCGACTAGGCCATGCGGCCGATAAATTTTGGCTGTTACCGCCGGTAAAGATCGTCCCGGCAAAGAATATGACGTAATATTTCGTTCAATTACCAAATGATTGAACCGGCCGCTCGTGCCGGAATCGGAGAGAGGGTGAAATGGGCGCAGAAAACTTGCTCCAGTTGATACTGGATGCCGACACCAACGTCCTGACGGCGGTGTATACGCCGCCACCTCGTCCCGAATCCGCCGTCGCCGACGGCGCACCCGGCACAGCGAAAGCGGAAGGCGGCGACCCTGCCGATGCACCGGCTGGTTCACCGTCCGCCTCCCAGGCCGATGCCCAGACGGCCGACGAGGATACCGACGTTGCGGTTGCCGACGAAGCCGACGCCCTGCCGGTCAACACCGACCTTCCGACGTGGGACGTGCTGGTCGCCGCCGCGGCCGCGCAAGGCTGGGGCCCCGATGCGCTCGACAATCACGCCATCGTCGCCTTCATCGACCTGTGCCGCACGGCCACCGAGCCCGTCCAGAGTCCCGTCGGCAAGGTCGTGGACGGCAGCTTCGACATCGAGCTGAACGCCACCCTCATGGCGGCAACGCTGACGCTGCACCCGCCCAAGGGCGGCAAGCCCATCACGCTGGAAGCGGTGCGCCAGGCCCTGGCGGATCAGGGCATCGTGCATGGCGTGCTGGACGGCGCGCTGGCCGAGGCCGTGGCGTTGGGACGCGCCGAGACCATCCTGGCCGCGCAGGGCACGCCGCCCACGCGCGGCACGCCCACCCGCTTTGAAAGCCTGCTGGACCGCCTGAAGCCTCGCGCCGAGGACATCGACGAATTGGCCCAGGTGGACTACCGCGATCTCGGCAGCCTGCTGCTTGTGTCGCCCGGCACGCCGCTCATGCGCCGCTTTCCGCCGCTGCCCGGCGTGGACGGCACCAACGTGCTGGGCGAGGCCGTGCTGCCCGACGAGTTGCCGGACACCCCGTTTTCCAAGGAACTGTCCGGCGTCGAGATCGATCCGGAAGATCCGCTGCTGCTGCGCGCGGCCATTTCCGGCACGCCGACGCTCATCACCCACGGCGTGCAGGTCAACCCCATGGTGGAGGTGGACGCCGTCAACCTGTCCACCGGCAACATCAACTTCGAAGGCTCCCTGCAGGTGCGCGGCGACATCGCCGCCACCATGGAAGTGCGCGTGACCGGTGACGTTGTCGTCAACGGCACGATCGAAGCCGCGCTGGTCGAGGCCGGCGGCAGCGTCACCGTCAAAGGCGGCATCATCGGCATGGCCGAAACCGTGCACGACGCCTCGGGAACGCCGCGCACCGCGCACATCGTCTGCGGCGGCACGCTGCGGGCCAAGTTCATCGAGAACGCCGTCATCAGCGCGGGCCAGGACATCGACGTCGAACGTGAAATCCGCCAGTGCAGCATCGCCGCCGGCGGCAGCGTGAACGTCGGCCCGCCCAACACGCAGCAAAGCGCCATCACGGGCGGCGAGACCCGCGCGCTGCTGGCGGTGCGCGCCGGCACCATCGGCTCACCCGCAGGCATTCCGACGCTGGTGCAGGCAGGCCTGGACCCGCACGCCGACATCAAACGCTCGGCGCTCACGCGCAAGCGCCTGAAGATGAACGAGGAAAAGGCCAAGCTGGAACAACTGCTGATGTTCCTGCAGGCGAACCCGCAACGGGCCACGGGCGACGTGGTCGAACGCGCGCGCAACACGCACACCAAGCTCATCGGCGACCTGGCCGGGCTGGAAACCGAGGAAGCGCAACTGGCCCGCGACCTGCTGCCCCAGCAGAACGCCACCATCGCCGCCACGCGGCGGTTCTGTAGCGGCACCAAGATTCAGCTGGGCAACAAGATGCAGGAGTTCCTAGAAGACCAGGTGGGCGGCAAGGCTGGCCTGGAAGAAGGCGAGATCGTGATTCGCTGATGGGCGCGCGAGGGCGTTGGCAGCCGCGCAGCCCTCGTGCGGAACGGACATAGCACCCAATCGGGGGGCTGCCCCCCTGCGGCTTTCCCCTCCGACCGGCTTAGGACTAAGTCAGGTGTCTGACACCCTCTCAGGCGCCGACGTCCGGCATCAATTCCTTGAACCACACGCGCGGCGAGATGCCGCGGTCCGGGCCCAGGATCGAGAAGCCGCCGTCCACGGGAATGTCGACGCCCGTCATCCACGATGCCGCGTCGGAGCACGCAAAGCACACAGCAGCCGCGATCTCCTCGCCGGAACCCACGCGGCCCAGCGGATGAAAATGCGCGCCCACCGCATCGGCTGCCTGGCGCGATCCGCCCGACAGCTGATCCACCGACGGCGACCAGGTCCACGCCGGCGACACGGCCAGCACACGCACACCGGCCGGCGCCAATTCCACCGCGAAATTCTTCGTGATCTGCAGCAGCGCCGCCTTGGATGCCGGATACAGCGCGCGTCCGGCCGCGCCGAACTTGCCGCCCGTGCTGCCCAGATTCACGACAACACCGCCGCGGGGCAGATGCGCAGCCGCCAGCTGCGTGAAGATCGCCGCCGACACGAGGTTCGTGTCCAGCGTCCGATGCCATTCCTCCCGCGACGATGCCAGCCCGCGGTCCGCATACTGGCAGGCGTTGTTGACCAGGAAATCCAGCCGGCCAAAGCGCGCCAGCGCGGCGTCGATGCAGGCCTGGATCTGGGCGTCCTCACCGATATCGGTTTCGCAGAACAGCGCGCGTTCGCCCAACGCCTTGGCCAGCGCCTCGCCTGCCTCGGCGTTTCGGCCGACCAGCACGACGTTGGCGCCCGCCGCCGCCAGGCCCCGCGCGATATCCGCGCCCAGGCCTTGCGTACTGCCGGTGACGATGGCGGTCTTGCCCGCCAGGCCGGGAAAGCCGGAGAAATCCATGTGTATTCCTTGTCAGTTTGGCGCGGCGGCCCAGCGTACCGCGTCGTGCACCGAGCCCGTCTGCGCGATCAGCCGCATGCTGGCCAGCGACGCCTCGTGCACCGCCGGATCGGCCGACGCGCAGGCATCTTCGGCCACCATCACCGAGAAGCCGATATCCGCGGCATGGCGCACCGTGCCCTCAACCACCGAATGCGTCGCCACGCCCGCCACTACCAGCCGCCGCGCGCCCAGCAGCCGTAGGGTTTCCTCAAGCGGCGTGCCGTAGAACGCGCTGATGCGCGTGTGCTTGACGACGAACTCGCGCGCGCTGCCCGCCAGCGGATGCAGGCCATCGTAGAACGCGCTGCCCCACTGCCCTTCCGGCACCGCGCCGATCGTGGCCACGTTGCGGAAGATCTCGCAATTGGGCAGCAGGTCTGCGTAGTCAGGACGAAACGCGATGCGCACGTGCACGATGGGCAGCGCGTGCGACCGCGCGCCCTCGAGCAATGCCGCGGCGTTGTCCAGCAGGCGCTGGCGCGCTCCGCTGTCGGCATCCAGCCCGACGCGGATCTTGCCATCCGGATGCAGCACATCGTTCTGATAGTGCAACGCCAGCACCGCCACGTCCGCGTTCATCACACAAACACCTCGAACGCGTCGTGCGCATCGTCGCAGTTCACGAGGTCCACGCGCTTCATCCGGATGCGCCAGCCACCGCCCTCGGCGGCCAGCTTGTGCGTATAACGGCCTGCAAGCTGGCGCGGCTGCCGCTTGCGCCATTCGGTCATCTGAAAGACCGAGTGCACCACCAGGTTGCCGGCCGCATCCACACCCTCGACCTGCACGCCGCCCACCAGCCGCACACTGCGCGTCGGCGGTTGCTGCGACCAGTTGCGCGGATGCTCCAGGCGCCGGATGCGCACGTCGCGCAGCATGCGGTCTTCCCAGAAGATCGAGATGAAGTCGTACGGACTTTCCTGGCCATGCTTGCGCGGCATCCAGTACATGCCGTCCTCGGTCCACAACGCCTGCCACTCGTCATAGCGCCGTTCGTCCAGCAACCGCGCCTCGCGGTACAGGAACTGCGCGATGCGATGGTAGGCGTCGGCGGGCACGTCGGCCGGCGCAAGATTCGCGGTGCCGACGTCGAAATCCAGATCTAGCAGCATGCGCCGTCTCCCTTGGCCGTGGCGTCTGCGCTGGTCCCGGCGCCCGCCTCCATGTAAGCCTTCCACGCGCGGAACTGATTGCGCATGGGCAATTCGCTGGTGCCGTTCACGGACACCATGCCGTCGGGCTCGACGCGGTCCGTGCCGTGATAGCGGTGCATGCTGACCCAGTCGCCGCCCCGCGTCGCGTTGCCTTCCTGGCAGCGGTTGTAGAGCTCGATGTCGTCCGGCATCACGTTGGACGACGGCGAATTGATGACGTTGGCGTACAGCATCGCGCGCTTGAACACGCCCTCCGGCGCGCCCTTGCAGCGAAACGTCTGGATCTCGATCAAGGTGCGATCCACCGCCACCGGACGGATCACGCGGAACTGCTGGAACACCGTGTGGGGCGAGCCGCTGCCGTAGATCACCGTGTTGTGGCGGTTCATCCCCAGGATCTCGCGAGCGCGCTGCTCGCCATAAGCCCCGGTCAGCGACTCGAAGTGCGCGCGCGACACCGGATCGCGTTCGGCGGCGCCCGGATTGAAGATGCCTTCCATGTAGCCGTGGCCGTTGTCGTAGGCGCGCAGCTCCAGCTTCTCCCAGAACTCGTAGGGCTCGCCGTTGCCGTCCATGATGTGCAGCTCGAGCGGCATCTCGCCCATTTCCTTGGCCTCGTCGCGCGCCGCGGCATACGACGATTCATGCGTCACGCGCGCATGCATCGTGTCATGCAGGTTCTCGTAGAACACCTTCCAATTCGACCGCTGCATCACGCGGAAGATGCCGCCCGCGACTTCCACCTCGCCCACGGGCGAACGGTCGCACAGGTTGTCGATGGACGAGCGCACGCCGCCCAGAAAATCCACAAGCGGCAGCCCTTCAGCGGATTGGCTCGCGAACACGAAGCCGCGGTAGCTCTCGACGCGCGGCAACCGCCGCATCGAGAACGACGGATCCGTGGGATCGTACGACGTGCCTTCCAGCCCTTGCTTGAGCGGCACCCCCAGATGGCTGCCGTCCAGCTTGAACGTCCAAGCGTGGTACGGACAACGGAAAAACTTGCCCGCACAGCCTTCGCCGTCGGCCACCACCTTCGCCCCTTTGTGCGGACAGCGGTTGTACAGCACGTGCACGCGCCCATCGGCCGCGCGCACCATCAGCACGTCCTGATCGCCGAGGCGCGTCGTGTGATAGTCGCCCGTCTTGGGCACCTGGCTTTCGTGGCCCACGTAGATCCACGCGCGGCCGTAGATGCGCTGCATCTCAAGGTCGAAGATCGCCGGATCGGTGTACAGGGCCCGGTGCACGCTGTCGCCGCGCACCAGCCCCGCCAGTTGTTCGTCGGTATATGGCATGTCGTCTCCCTACTTGTTCGCGCTGTCCTTCCAGCGCGCCATCAGCGTGTTGGAAGGCAGGGTTTCGTCCAGCAGCTTGGCCGCCGTCTCGCGGCCTGCGGTGGGCAGGCCGGCCGGATCCAGCAGGCCCACCTGAACCAGCACGCTCGCCTGATCCCAATAGATGTGCTCGTGATAAAGCTTGTCGCCGCGGAACTTCACGATGGCCACCAGCGGGATCTCCACATACTTGCCCGTCGGCGCGACGCCGGGCAGCATCCAGTCGATCTCGGTCGTGTGGGTAAAGCAGAACAGCAGCTCGTCCACGATCTGCGTCGCGCCCACCGTGCGCGACAGCGGCACCAGCCGCGTGTCCGGCGGGTTGCTGTTCACGAAATGATGCTGATAGAAGCGCGACAGCTCCTTGTAGCCCACCCCGCCCGTCATCGTCGGGATGTGGTTGACGTAAGGCTCGGCCACCATCGTCGCCATCGTCGCCGCCACGTCGCGCGTGCCGAATTCATATTCGCAGTGCTTGTCCCACAGATACGAATAATCGAACTCCGGCCCGATCGTGCGCTGCAGCGCCGCCATGCTGCGCTGGTGCGCCATCAACGCCGACGGCTTGTCGTAGTGATCGCCGCCCGTGCGTGCAAACGCATGGTCCACGCCGGGATACACGTACAGCTCCACGCCCGGCTTGCCGCCCAGCGCTTCCAGGATGCGCTTGCGCGCCTCGGGCGGACAGAACCCGTCCTGCTCGGCAATGTGCAGCACCAGGCGGCCACGCAGATTGCCGGCTTCCTCAAGGCTGTCCTCGATGCCCACGCCGTAATATCCCACCGCCACATCCGCGTCCGTGAGGCACGCCGCCAGATAAGCCAGCTTGCCGCCCAGGCAATAGCCCAGCACGCCAGCGCCGCCTTCCTGTTCGGGCAGTTCGCGCAGCACCGCCAGCGTCGACGCAATGTCCTTGATGCCCAGATCCACGTCAAAGCCCTTGTACAGCTCGAACGCGCGCGGCATGTCTGCCGGCCCGTCCGTCAGCTGGATGCCCGGCTGCTGACGCCAGAACAGATCCGGCACCAGCACCACATAGCCTTCCTCGGCCAGCAGTTGCGCGCTGCGCCGCATGAAATCGTTGACGCCAAAGATCTCCTGGCACAACACCAGGCCCGGGCCGCGGCCCGAGGCCGGCACCGCCAGATAGGCGCCGAAGGACTTGCCATCGTGCGAGGCGATCGTCACCTCGCGCGTCGTAATGCGTTCAGTCATGCATATCTCCTGTTTTGCAAAGCTGCGGCGGCCTACTTCATCTGGCACGCGGCGGCGAAGGGATCCTGGTATTGCGTCAGCACCGTGCCCGACAGCTTGTTCGACAGCTTGCCGCTGGCGTCCGCCTCGACCACGCGCAGGTAATAGTTCTGCACCGGGTACTGATTGCGGTTGAACTTGAAATCGCCACGCACCGACTTGAAGTCCGCACGCCGCAACGCCGGACGCAGCGCCTCGGCATCCAGCTTGCCGCCCGTCTGGCGCACCGCGCTGTCCAGCAGCATCGCCGCGTCATAACCCTGCGACGCATACAGCGACGGGCTGCGGTTGTAGGTCTTCTTGAAATCCTCGACGAACTTGCGGTTGGCCGGGTTGTCGAGTTCGGCCGCCCATTGCGCCGTATTGCGCAGGCCCTTGATCGGCGCGCCCACTGCCGCGATCGTGTCTTCATCCCCGGAAAATCCCGGCGCCAGCAGCGCGATGTCCTTCGACAGCCCCGCGCCGTTGAACTGCTTGATGAAATTCACGCCCATGCCGCCCGGCAAAAAGAAAAACACCGCATCCGGCTTGCTGGCGCGCAGCTGCGTGATCTCCACGCCATAGTCCAGCTGGCCGAGCTGCGTGTAGATCTCCTCGGCCACGCCACCCTTGTACAGACGCTTGAAGCCGTTCAGCGACTCGCGCCCGCCCGGGTAATCCGGCGCGATCAACGCCACGCGCTTGTACCCCTGATCGGCCGCGTACTTGCCCATCGCCGCCGGAATGTCCTCGTTCTGCCAGGCCACCGCAAAGAAATTCGGATTACAGCCCGCGCCCGCATAGTTTTCCGGGCCCGTATTGGTGCTGAGATAAATCGTGTCCGACTGCAGAATCGCCGGCATCACAGGCAGCAGCACATTCGAAAACACGATGCCCGTCATCACGTTCACGCGGTCACGCTTAAGAAGACGTTCCACCGCCTGACGCCCGGTATCCGCCTTCTGCTGGTCATCGGCCACCACCACTTCCGCCGCCAACCCGCCCAGCTTGCCGCCCGTATGCTGCAGCGCCAGATTGAAGCCGTCCCGGATCTCGTTGCCTAACGCCGCGCCCGGCCCCGACAGCGTCGTCAGCAGCCCCACCTTCACCTTGTCGGCCGCCGACGCCACACCCGGCGCGCCCACCGCAGCGCCCATGCAAACCAATGCCGCCAGCGCGCGCCGGCTCCATCCATTTCGATTCATGTGCCACCCCGTATTCGCCGCCAGTCACGCTGGCGGAAAGCTGACAGAACCCGTCTGCCGTCGGTACACGCATGCCGCCGATCCAAGTCGCCCAGCTTACGCGCCGCGGCGCCTCCATTCCAACAGGCCCGCCCACCGTGCACGCGCCTCCCGGCAAGATTAGGCCCGCGCCCACCCGCGCTCTATCCGAATTCCGCCAGGCTTATCCGGGATTCACTTAATTCCCAATGAAGCGCGATTCCATTACGCTGCCCGCAGATACGGGATCGGTCCCGTCCCGGAGGCTTCCATGCACGGCTGGTCCCGACTAGAGCTGGCGCCCTTGCTGAAACGGCGCGTCTTCAGCTCCACGCAACAGGATGAGACCCGCGCCCGCGTGTCCGAAGCCCTCAAGGACCACCGCCTCACCTGGAAAGGCGGCCGCGTCGACGCCGAACTGAACCGCGGCCGATTCGGCTCGCTGACGGTCTGTACGTTGCGCTACGGCGCCGAAGTCCACATCGAACCCGACCGCCTCCAGGACTTCATGCTGGTGCAGGTCCCCCTACGCGGCCGCGCCCGCATCGAATGCGGCGACGAAGGCGTCAACGCCGACCCCGACTGCGCCGCCGTCATCGCCCCCAACCGCCGCCTGCGGCTGCACTGGGAAGCCGGCTGCGAACAACTGCTGCTAAAGATCCCAAGAGGCAAACTGGAAGCCATGGGCCAACGCGCCTTCGGCGAAGCCGCCACCCGCCCCCTGGACTTC